>NZ_JBBMEK010000144.1:0-8288 GCF_040096555.1 Coprococcus intestinihominis
TACACAATTGTAGATGCAGGTCAGTTTATCATTGTTGGCAGGATCTACTTCGTAAATACATGGGAAACCATTCTGCACAGCTGTTGCATACGCAATTTCCTGTGAGGTCAGCTGCTTGCTATTCGCATCGATGATCATGCCTACGAAATAGAGCTTGTTGTTGAGTTTGATGGCACTTCTGAATGTGGGCATGATACCATTGGTCTCCTTGGACATCAGAATTCTTGTCTCACCGGTCTTGACATTGAATTTCACCAACATACCGCCGGCACTCTTACCGTCTGGTTCGCCGGTGTACATCGTGCCATTGTACATGGTGTTAATAAGGGCAGCGGCAGCATCAGGTGTCAGTTCACCTAAGCCTCTGTTCAAAATGGCATTGGCACCAAGGCCGCCGTACATGGTGTTGATGTAAACCCAGTCGCCATAGGAAGCCGATGCGTAGCTGTAGGATTGACCGCGGTCACCGTTGCCGTCTGCACTGACGCCTTGAACATAAGGGGCGATACTGCCGTTGCCTGTATAATCAACAATACCATCGGCAGTTTCTGTTGGTGAGTTGGCATGGGAAACCTTTTCGAAAGTCATGCCGTCACCGGAATAAGTATACTTTGGCGTAAAATCAGCTGCAAAGGCCGGAGCAACAGTGGCGATTGCAAGTGCGGCACTCAGTGCGGCAGCCAAGCATGTTTTCATAAACTTTTTCTTCATTTTCAACCAATGATTCCTTTCCTTAAAAAATTGAGTCGTTCTTTGTTAACGATATTATAGACACTATGTCTAGTATATCACATAAAATCATACAGGGATAGATAAATTTAAAAATTTTGGTACATTTTTCAGTGGCATTTAGAGACTGAAAATAAAAAAGCTTGAGAAGTAGGGTTGGGTATGTTAAGATGGGTATGGTGCAAATGAATAAGAATCAATGAGGCAGGTGAGATACGTGGTTAATATATATGAAACAGAAGGCGGCAAGCTGAATGCTTTGCAGGACTTTGAGGAAGGCTGTTGGGTCAAGGTGACAGCAGCGACCATGTGGGAGATGGAACCTGTCGCGAAGAAGTACAATATAGACATAGAAGATATGCGAGCCGCACTGGATGAAGAAGAGAAATCCCGTATCGTGCTGGAAGATGATTATACGCTGGTCCTGGTAGATATTCCGGCAAGTGAGATACAGCATGAGAAGAAGGTCTATACGACCATCCCTCTCGGTTTGATCCTTGCAGACGGCGCGATCATTACAATTTGCAGTGAAGACACCCCGATTTTGAATAGATTTATTAAGAGCCATGTCCGAAACTTTTCAACAAAGAAGCGTACCCGTTTTGTTTATCAGATTCTTCTGAATTCTATGACAACGTACCAGAATGTTCTTCGTTCTGTTGACAACAGACGACTGGCTATTGAGGCCCGAATCGGTGAAGAGAAGGAAGACGAGGCGGATCTTGTGGAACTGCATGATCTGGAGTCTACATTGGTCTATTTTGAGACTTCTCTCCGTGCAGCAGGCATGGTTATTGACAGGCTTCGCAGATATAAGCATATTCCGCAGTTCCCAGAAGATGAAGATCTGCTTGAGGATGTACAGGTCGAGAACAGACAGGCTATTGAGATGGCGACGATTTATCGAGAGATTATCGATGGTACCAGTGAACTGATGTCCAACGTTATCAATAACCGATTGAATAATACCATGAAGTATCTGACGTCCATCACACTGGTTATGGCGGTTCCGACGATTATCTCCGGTTTGTATGGTATGAATGTGAATACAGGCGGAATGCCTTTTGGCTCATTGAAGATGGGATTTGGTATTATCTGTGGACTGACATTTCTGTTATGTCTGTTTATTTTGTGGATATTGTGGCGTAAGCGAATGCTTTAGACGGAATATTGAGTCAGATTAGAAGGAGGCGTATAGCTTGGAGAATGACGACAAGAGAGTTCGAAAGAACCGGAAGATATCGAAGGATACGGAATCTGACAGAAGCCGTATTAAGAATATAACGAACAAAGTGCATCCGGAATATGAGGTTCCGAAGAAACGACCGGCCAGAAGAACCGAAGAAGACGAAGAAATGGCCAGGAAGCGGGCGGAAGCACGCAGAAAGAAACAGCATCAGGAACGGCGCAGGAAGATCATACGCAGGCGCAAACAGAAACAGGCACTCAGACTGGTTGCAGCGTGCCTGGTGATCGCGGCACTTGTGGTCACTGTTTTTTCTGTTAAGAATTACAACAGTGGTTCCAGGCATGACAACAAGGGCATGAATGCCTATGAAAGTGGTGACTATGATACCGCAGTGAACGAATTTAAGGAAGCAATTTCCTATGATGGCAGCAATGCGGACTATTACATACATCTCGGCATGGCGTATGTGGAACAGAAATCCTATGATGAGGCTCTTGGTTATTTCAACCAGGCAGAGGGTTGTGCGGAAAATGATGACCAGAAGGCGCTGCTGAATCGCGGCCGGGGGATTGCCTGTCTTTATCAGGGAGACTATCAGACCGCCATCAAATGGTTTGGGGATGCATTGAATATCAGCAGCCAGAGCAATGATATTCGGATAGATACCTTATATTATAAGGCAGAAGCCGAACAGAAGTCCGGTGATTATCAGGCAGCAGTCCAGTCCTATGGCCAGATTATTGATCTGAAGGATGATGCAGGTACAAGAATGCTGAGAGGTATGGCGTATATGCAGCTGCAGGATTATGCATCCGCAGAGAAGGATCTTTATGCAGCCATCAAGCAGAGCCGGAAGAGCTATACAGTTTACAGAACATTGTACAGTGCCCTTGAAGCTCAGGGCAAGGATGATGAGGCGAAAAAGGTACTGAATGATGCACTGCAGTTATCCGGCAGCAGCAGTGAAGATTATTACAATCGAGGGATGATTTATGTAGATCTTCAGGATTATACCAATGCGGCTGATATGTTGAATAAATCTTACGACAAAGGCTACAAGGCAGCGTTGCTGGGACTGGGAGAAGTATCTTATACGCAGCAGGATTACGATACAGCGCTTACTTATTATGGGAAGTATTTTGATGAAGTTGATATCAGCAGTGTTGATGCATCCCTTGCAGCAAAAGCCTACAATCAGTACGCAGCAGTCCTGTTGGCCAAGGGAGAATATGAGAAGGCAGCACAGGCCTGTGAGAGCGGTCTGACTTATAATGACAGAGAGTCTGATGCAGCGTTATCCTTCAACTTGATCGTTTCATACGAACATCTTGAACAATGGGAGGATGCTTATAATACAGCCAAGACTTATGTCAGTAAGTATCCGGAGGATACAAAGGGCCAGAAGGAATATCAGTTCCTCGAGAGCCGTGTCACACAGTAGACCGCCTGAGCATGCGTCTTGAATAACAGACAGGAGAGTTTATGGCAGATTTTTATGAGAATAAACAGGTAACAGAAGAAGTCATTCTTGTGGGTGTTGCTCTGGGAGAAACGTCGGTGACGGATGAGTCACTGGATGAGCTGGAAGAACTGGCGAAGACAGCCGGGGCAGTGACTGTAGGGAGATTGATCCAGAATAGAGAGATGATCCATCCGGGAACTTATCTCGGCAAGGGTAAGCTGGAAGAATTGGCATTTCTCATCTCAGAGACCCATGCAACAGGTATCATCTGTGATGATGAGTTATCACCGGCGCAGATGGCCAATATGGAGGATGTGCTGGATATCAAGGTGATGGATCGTACATTGCTGATCCTGGATATTTTTGCCCAACGGGCCACAACCCGTGAGGGTAAGATTCAGGTAGAGCTGGCACAGTTGCGTTACAGAGCCACCCGTCTGGTGGGCATGAGAAATTCACTTTCCCGTCTTGGCGGTGGTATCGGTACAAGAGGCCCCGGTGAGAAAAAACTGGAAGTGGACCGACGATTGATCAGAGAACGTATTTCACAGCTCAAACGGGAGTTGGAAGATGTGAAGCGGCACCGTGAAGTAGCCAGACAGCAGCGTCAGAGGAATCAGATCCCGGTGGCTGCCATTGTTGGTTATACCAATGCCGGTAAGTCCACACTTCTGAACAGACTGACAGGTGCCGGTGTTCTTGAGGAGGACAAACTTTTTGCTACCCTTGATCCGACAACAAGGAATCTGACACTGGATGACGGGCAGGAACTGTTGCTGACAGATACCGTCGGTTTTATTCATAAGCTGCCGCATCATCTGGTAGATGCATTCAGAAGTACACTGGAGGAGGCGAAGTACGCCGATATTCTGATCCATATGGTAGATGCCTCCAATCCTCAGGCAGAGATGCATATGCACGTTGTGTATGAGACCCTGGCGGCATTGGATATTAAGGACAAGAAGATTATCACAGTGTTTAACAAAACGGATCTGATCCGGGATCAGGAAAGTCTTGTCAGTCTGAAGGATTTCAGGGCTGACTATACAGTGACAGCTTCGGTGAAGCAGGGAACAGGACTGGATGCGCTGCTTTCGACAGTGCAGACGATTCTGAGAGCGAATAAGCTGCTGATCGAGAGGGTCTTTGATTATGCCCATGCGGGTGAGATCGCGGTGATCCGAAAGTATGGTCAGCTTCTGGAGGAACGTTATCAGGAAGACGGCATTTATGTGAAAGCCTATATTCCAAAGGATATTTATGCACGGCTGAGCTTTTAAGGCTCAGCCCTTGCTTTATGAACAGAACAGGTGCGTCTGCTGTAATGACTGATTATGCGTCAGACACGGTGGGTCGACATGCAAAATGATTAAAAGGAGAAGAAAGAGGTATGATAAAGATTTTTATTGGCGCAATTCTGGCGCTGCTTGATTTTACAGTTACAAATGGTAGTATGAGATTCGGAATCCTGCCGGACTTCATTGGTTGTTTTTTACTTTATCTTGGTTTTAAGGATATCATGGCTGCTTATCCGAAGACATGCCAACGACTGGCGACAGCAAGGACAACGCTGCTTGTATTGACCGTTTATTCGGCAATTCTTTATGTGATGGCATTGACAGGGATCGGTGCGGATATTGCCTGGCTTGAGACGGCTTTATCTCTGATTTATTATGTGGTACTTTTTTATGTGCTTTATCTGTTCCTGCAGTCTTTATATGAGATTGAGACTGATGTATCCGGTGATTTGAAGCTGGAGAAATTCAAGAGATGGTGGCGCTATATGAGCCTGTTTCAGGTTCTGATCTGTGTTTTGATCCTGGTACTTTGCTTTAGATCGGCTTCAGTGGAAATCTTGTTTGCTTATTATGTATGTGCGGTTATGGCACTTGTGTGCGAAGTCCTCTATCTGGTTCGCTTAAATGGTGTTTTAAATACCTTGCAGCGCAGGCATTAGGGGGCAATGAATGTACAGAATATTGATTGTGGAAGATGATGCCGGCATTGCTGAGGCAGTCAGCGAGCAGGCAAAAATGTGGAACTTTGAAACACACAGTGTGACAAATTTCAGAGATGTCATGGCAGAATTTAATGCATTTGATCCGCATCTTGTATTGATGGATATCGGTCTGCCTTTTTCAACGGTTATTACTGGTGCGGTGAGATTCGAAAAGTCTCACGTGTACCGGTAATTTTTATATCCTCTGCTTCGGACAACATGAATATAGTTATGGCCATGAATATGGGCGGTGATGATTTTATTGCTAAGCCTTTTGACCAGACGGTGCTGATTGCCAAAATGCAGGCGATGCTTCGAAGAACCTATGATTTTGCAAAGACAGAGCATGTTCTGCAATGCCGGGAGGCGGTTCTTAATGTAGATGATCACTCACTGACTTACAGGGGCGAACAAATTGCTTTATCCCGCAATGAATATGGTATTTTAAAAATCCTTATGGAGAACGCCGGTAAGATTGTCAGCCGGGAACGTTTGATGGAACGGCTTTGGGAAACGGACAGTTTTATTGATGACAACACGCTGACAGTGAATGTGAACCGTCTCAGGAAGAAGCTGGAGGGAGCTGGGCTGAAAGATTTTATTACAACAAAATTCGGTGTGGGTTATGTGATTTTTTCGGATGAGAAAGGGCAGGAATGATGGAAGAAAAAATCAATTTTGTGAAGTGGCTGGGACAAAAGAAAAGTCTGTTCCTGAAAGAGGGACTTTTTGCGATTATATTTTTTGTGACTTTTGCTCTGTATCATCTGCCCCTAGCTGCGATTTTTTATCCGGTGTTGCTCTGCTTTGTTACAGGGATGCTTTTTCTTGTATGGGATTACAGAAAGTTTGCAGTAAGGCATGAAAGGCTGCAGCAATTGTCGGCGATGCCTTTTGATGTGATGACGGATTTCCCGGAATCGGTAAGTGTGCTGGAGACGGATTATCAGCAGATCATTGTTCAACTTCAGGAAGGACAGCGCAGGATGAAGGATGAGATGTCTTTTCAATATCAGGATATGATGGACTATTATACTGTCTGGGCACATCAGATCAAAACACCAATTGCAGCTATGCGGCTGACTTTGCAGAATACAGATTCATCCTTTTCAAGAAAGCTTTCTGTGGAGCTTGCCAGGGTGGAGCAGTACGTGGATATGGTATTGTGTTATCTCAGATTGGACACAGATACCAGGGATTATGTTATTGCTGTTTATGATCTGGACAATATCCTGCGGCAGGCATTGCGCAAATTTGCGGGGCAGTTTATCGGCAAAAAGATTCATTTGGATTATCAGCCGCTGAATGCACAGATTATGACGGATGAGAAATGGCTGCTTTTTGTTATTGAACAGATACTTTCAAATGCACTGAAGTATACACAGCAGGGCTGTGTGTCCATTTATCTGGAATCACCGAAGATACTGTGTATCCGTGATACGGGTATGGGGATTGCAGCGGAGGATCTGCCGAGAATATTTGAGAAGGGGTATACCGGGTATAACGGCCGAACGGATAAAAAAGCCAGTGGGCTGGGGCTTTATCTTTGTGCCAGAATCTGCCGTAACCTGGGCCATGGTATTTCGGCTGAATCGGAACCGGATAAAGGGACTGTGATCAAATTGAATCTGAATACAGCGGAGCGTATGTTTGAGTAGAAAACGAACAGCACTTCTTACAAAAGTGTAAGAAGTCTGTAAGGCCATTCGATGGAGCGGATGAAAAGAGTTTGATACAATAATCCTGTCAAAAGAAATGAACAAGTCATTCAATCAGACAGGAGGATTTTAAATATGAGTATTTTGGAAGTAAAAGGGCTGAAAAAGACCTATACCACCCGTTTTGGCGGTAATCAGGTACAGGCACTGAAAAATGTGTCCTTTAGTGTGGAAGAGGGAGAATATGTGGCCATCATGGGTGAGTCCGGTTCCGGTAAGACAACATTGTTGAACATTCTTGCGGCACTGGACAAACCAACAGGCGGTACCGTATTGTTAGACGGCAAGAATCTTGCAGACATCAAGGAAACTGCTATGGCAGAATTTCGCCGTGATAATCTGGGATTCGTTTTTCAGGATTTTAATCTGCTGGACACATTTTCTCTGGAGGATAATATTTATCTGCCGCTGGTCCTTGCGGGCAAGAATTACAGAGAGATGCATAAGCGTCTGGAGCCTATTGCAAAACAATTGGGCATCACACAGCTTTTAAAGAAATATCCTTATGAGGTGTCCGGCGGTCAGAAGCAGCGTGCGGCGGTAGCCAGAGCACTGATCACACATCCGAAGCTGATCCTTGCGGATGAGCCAACAGGAGCATTGGATTCCAAGTCCTCGGATGAGTTGCTGGATCTTTTCTCAGCAATCAATCAGGATAAACAGACCATCGTCATGGTAACACATTCTGTTAAAGCGGCCAGCCATGCAGGCAGAGTTTTATTTATCAAAGACGGTGAGGTTTTTCATCAGATTTATAAGGGACATCATACACGTCAGGAATTGTATCAAAAGATTTCCGATACGCTGACTCTTCTTACGACAGGCGGTGATCGGGCATGAGAAAATCTTTTTATCCGAAAATGGCCTGGTCAGGCATCAGCCATAACAGAAAACTCTATATTCCCTATTTTTTTACATGTATTGCCATGGTCATGATGTTTTATATTATTGACGCACTGAGTGTCAGTAGTGTTCTGGTTCGGATCCGGGGCGGAGAAACAATGCAGGGCATGCTGAATTTGGGGAAATGGATCATCGGTCTATTTACATTGATTTTCCTTTTTTATACAAATTCGTTTTTAAATAAACGGCGAAGCAGAGAATATGGTTTGTACAATGTCCTTGGTATGGATAAACGCAATCTGGCACATATTCATTTCTGGGAAACGGCCATTATTGCAGGTATTTCCC
>NZ_JBBMEK010000145.1:0-8282 GCF_040096555.1 Coprococcus intestinihominis
AAACCGTATCTTTAATTGTGAATGTAGTTGTGTCTATGACATTTGATTCATATACTCCCAAACCGGAAAATTGCTCCCACATTGTTTCCACTAATTCAATATTTGTTTTTCTATCTAATTTTGAGCGTTCCACAGCTCGCTTCATAGTTTCTTTTTTACTCGCTCTTAATACAATATAGTGTACCTCGTAATCTTCTTGGGCAAGAGCTTTCCATGGCTCCAAAAACCATGGCCCGACAATCCCATCTACAATTACATCATATCCGCCACGAGCATATCGCTTTGCAGCTTCTAAAAAGGCTTCAATGACAACCAGATTTTGCTCGTTGGATTCTGGCAAATGTGGTGGTATTGCGCCTTTGCTTAAGTAATGAAAAAAGTCATCGGTGTGCATATGCACTGATTTATCCATATCTGATTCCTTTGCGACAATTGACGCAGTTGTTGTTTTTCCTGTCCCCGGTGAGCCTGTAATCACAATAATTCTTCCTTGATTCATCTGTATTTTCCCTCACAATTCAAATTTATCACTTTGTTCCTGCCTGCTCAATCATCTTCTTCGCAAACTGCTGGAACATTTCAACAGTTTCTTTATCCATCGGTGTAAGCTGTCCGATCTGTCCAGCTATCATCGCCGTTACATCGTCAATGGAAAGTGGTTTTTGTTTCTGTTCCGCCAGTGCGTCCCGCATGGCTTGGAACATAGCGGCGGTCACAGCTTCTCCCGGCTGTTCCCCGTTGTCAATGTCTTTCTTAATGTCCCGCAGGATAGCCAGGAACACATTTTTGATTTTTTCAATCTCCGCTTCATGTTCCCCTATCTTTTGGGCGTTCAAAAGCTGTAAATCCTGCTTCGCTTCTGCCCGGTGTTCCGGGTGTTCTTTCATCAGGTCGGACAGGGAAGCCGTTGCCATCTCGATAAGCTGGTTTCTTGCTGTTATGCCCTTTGCCGCCGTATCCTGAAAATAAATCCGTATCAAATCTATCAGCTTAGGAAAATTCCTGTGTTCCAACAGGCGGTTGAGGATTTGCACATCAACAGCACCCGTCACAAGCCCCCTCACGGCTCCCTCGGACAAGCCTAATTCAGAAATATCGTAGCTTTTACGAACGCTCACGGTAGACAAGCCCAGTATGTAGTCTGTCGATACCTTAAATTCCTTTGCCACACCTATGAGAATATCACTGCTGACCGTTCTTGTTTCGCCGCTGACAATGCGGCTCAACTGGGAAGCGGAAACGCCTATCTTCTCCGCAAGTTCCTTTTGTGTGATGTGGTTCCCGTTGCATAAATCGGAAATCCGCTGTCCGGGCGTTCCGGGTAAAGCCATAGATACGCACCTCCTCCGCATACTTCCATTATACAGAATGATTGCAAAAATGCAATTTCCAAAGTGTAAACTTCATCAAAATGCAATTCTCGCAATATTCCGGGAATTGCATTTTTTTCGTGTAGACTTAGGGTAGTTCATCGATGGACGGCACCTTGAAAACAGAATGACCGTCCGAAAAGGAATACCCCGGCTGGGGAAGCACCGCAAGGAGTCGGACTTCGGGACAAAATGTCCCGAAGTTGCGAGGAGCGTGCCAACGCCGGAACACGCCGCAGGAATGGGGCAGGAAACCTTTTCGGGGAGAACGGCAACGGAAAGCAAAATGGAGGGAACGCATGAGAGATAACCCCTATAAAGACTTGCCGCCGCTGGAACGCAGGCCGGACGGTTCCCTTTACCGCATGACCCCGGCGCAGAGAAAACAGGCGGCCAGCCTGATACGCCGGGAGTGCTGTTGCTGTGAGGACGGCAACTGCATTGTCCTTGACGATGGGGACACCTGCACCTGTCCGCAGACGATTTCTTTCTCGGTCTGCTGTAAGTGGTTCCGCTGGGCGGTCTTGCCGCTGGACGGGACGCTGGAAGCGGAGATTTTCCGGGATAAGGACTTGAAACGCTGTGAGGTCTGCGGCGGTGTGTTCGTCCCCAAATCCAACCGGGCAAAATACTGCCCCGGCTGTGCCGCCAGAGTTCACAGGCGGCAGAAAACAGAAAGTGAACGGAAAAGGAGGTCTGCTGTGGACAGTTAGGAGCGAAAAAAGCCTTGATTTATCAGGCTTCGCAAGCCCCAAACCGGGGCTGGTGGTATAAAGTATCGCCCGCCCCGGAAAACGGGCTTCTAACCGTCCACAAAACGCACTATGACAAATACCATCTATATCCATCAGCCGGAAAAGGCGTTCAGCTTCACCCGGCTCCCGAATTTCCTCTTTGAAGCCCCCACATTCAAGCCCTTGTCCAACGAGGCAAAGGTTCTGTACGCCTTTATCCTGCGCCGGACAGAGTTATCCCGCAAGAATGGGTGGGCGGATGATTGCGGACGGATTTTCCTGTATTTCCCTATCTATGAAGTGGTTGACCTGCTCCATTGTGGGCGGCAGAAAGCGGTGAATACCCTGCGGGAACTGCAATACGCCGGACTGGTGGAGATCCAGAAGCAGGGCTGTGGAAAACCCAACCGCATTTTCCCAAAATCCTATGAAGCGGTTCCAAACACCGACTTCAAGAAATCCCGTTCTGGTACGCCGGAGGACTGAAAACCGTACCTTTGAAGTACGGAAATCAATCTTGAGAAGTACGAAAACCAGACGGTATATAGAAATACAAAGATTAAAATGATTGATTTATATCCATTCCATTCCTATCGTATCAGAGATAATTCCGGCGGGATTTTCCCTGTGGAAAACCCCGGATAGGAAAGGAATGGGGAAAGGAGCAGAATGGCACAACACGCAATTTTGCGGTTTGAGAAGCACAAGGGCAACCCGGCAAGGCCGCTGGAAGCCCATCACGAAAGACAGAAAGAACAGTATGCCAGCAATCCCGACATTGACACAAGCCGGAGCAAATACAACTTCCATATCGTCAAGCCAGAGGGCAGGTACTATCATTTCATTCAAAACCGCATTGAACAGGCCGGGTGCCGAACCCGCAAGGACAGCACACGGTTTGTCGATACGCTGGTAACTGCCAGCCCGGAGTTTTTCAAGGGGAAATCCCCAAAGGAGATACAGGCGTTTTTCCAGAGGGCGGCGGACTTCCTCATTGGCCGGGTAGGACGGGAAAATATCGTGTCGGCGGTGGTACACATGGACGAGAAAACGCCCCACCTGCATTTGACCTTTGTTCCGCTGACAAAGGACAACCGCCTGTGTGCAAAGGAGATTATCGGCAACCGGGCAAACCTGACGAAGTGGCAGGACGATTTTCACGCCTATATGGTGGAGAAATATCCTGACTTGGAGCGTGGGGAGAGCGCCAGCAGGACAGGCCGGAAGCATATCCCCACCCGGCTTTTCAAACAGGCGGTTTCCCTCTCCCGGCAGGCAAGAGCCATTGAAGCCACACTGGACGGCATTAACCCGCTGAACGCCGGAAAGAAAAAAGAGGAAGCCCTCTCCATGCTGAAAAAGTGGTTCCCGCAGATGGAGAATTTCTCCGGGCAGTTGAAAAAGTACAAGGTCACAATCAATGACCTGCTGGCGGAGAATGAGAAGTTGGAAGCAAGGGCAAAGGCCAGCGAAAAAGGAAAGATGAAAGATACGATGGAACGGGCAAAGCTGAAAAGCGAACTGGACAATTTACAGCGGCTGGTTGACCGTATCCCGCCGGATATACTGGCGGAACTGAAACGTCAGCAGCGGCACACGGTAAAGGAAAGGTGATAGATATAAGCAGAAATTTTCGCCGCCTCTGTGCGGCATTGTACCTTGAAAACTGAATATGGAGGACACTGGATGGCAAAAAGTGAAAGCGATATTTTTACACCCCGAACAGGGCAGGTTATACAAGCAGAGAACGGCACGCAGTATTTTGTATGTGGGAACAACCGTATAAAAATCTCCGAACACTTCGCCGCAGGCGGGAAGCCCCTCGGTGATCTGATTGTAGATGTGGTGCGGCATACCGCAGAAAAAGCCGCTTCAACCTGATAGCCCATCATTGATAACACGCCCACGCTTATGATATAATTGCCATAGAGCAAAAGTATTGTAAGCGTGGGTTGTTTCTTTAGAAGGAGGATTTTTACGGTGAAACAACCTTACAATACTACGATTTACAACACGGCGCTTTATATGAGATTGAGCCGGGACGATGAACTGCAAGGAGAAAGCGGGAGTATTCAGACACAACGCATGATGCTCCGGCAATATGCCGCCGAGCATGGCCTGAATGTCATAGATGAATATATCGACGATGGATGGTCTGGAACGAACTTTGACAGGCCGGATTTTCAGAGAATGATTGATGACATTGAGGACGGGAAAATCAACTGCGTTGTTACGAAGGATTTATCCCGCTTAGGCAGAAACTACATTCTGACCGGCCAGTACACGGAAATCTACTTTCCCAGCAAAGGCGTCCGCTATATCGCTGTCAATGACAATGTGGACACCATCAACGGAGAGAATGAGCTTGCCCCATTCCTCAACATTCTGAATGAAATGCACGCCCGCCAGACCAGCAAAAAGGTAAAGGCGGCCATGCGGACACGGTTCGCAAATGGCGCACACTATGGAGCCTATGCTCCGCTTGGCTATGTCAAAGACCCAGATAAGAAAGGCCATCTTCTGATTGACCCGGAAACAAGGTGGATTATCGAAAAGATTTTTGACCTTGCCGTTCATGGCCGGGGAGCCGCCAGCATTACACGGATTTTGGTCGAAGAAAAAGTACCTACTCCCGGCTGGCTGAATTTCCAGAGATACGGCACTTTCGCAAATATCTATGCCGGAGCGCCGGAGGAAAAAGCCTATGCGTGGACGATAGCGCAGGTGAAAAGTATTCTGAAAGAGGAAACCTATATCGGACACAGCGTCCACAATAAGCAGACCAACATTTCATTCAAAAACAAGAAGAAAGTACGCAAGCCAAAAGAGGAATGGTATCGTGTGGAGAACACCCACGAAGCGATTATTTCCGAAGATGTGTTCCGTCAAGTACAGGAGCAGATTTGCAACAGGCGCAGACGGCAGAAGAACGGCACAACACAGATATTTTCCGGGCTGGTAAAATGTGCGGACTGCGGCTGGTCGCTGGCCTATGGTATGAACAGCCAGAACAAAAATCCCTATGCCCACTACCATTGTAGCAAGTACGGGCAAGGATTGCACCAGTGTTCCATGCACTATATCCGCTATGATGTGCTTTACGCCTATGTCCTTTCCCGTCTGCAATACTGGTCTGTGCTGGCACAGCAGGATGGGGACAAACTTCTGAAACGGCTACTTAACGCCAGCGACAAGGAACGCAATACTGCAAGGAAGCGGCAGACAGCCGAACTGAAAAAGGCGGAAAAGCGCAAAGCAGAAGTAGACACCCTGTTTGCAAAAATGTATGAGGACTGGTCTGCCGGACGCATTACAGAATACAATTTCAATATGCTGTCCGAAAAGTATCAGGGCGAACAGCGAGAATTGGACGTAAAAATTGAACGGCTTCACGAAGCGATGGAGACCGCCGCCCAGACAGCGGTTGACGCTGAAAAGTGGATAGGTCTGATGAAACAGTATGTCAATCCCACAGAATTGACGGCTGAACTTCTGAATACGCTGATTGAAAAAATCCTTGTCCATGAAGCGGTCAAAAGTGAGGACGGAAGCCGGGAACAGGAAGTGGAAATCTTCTACCGCTTTATCGGCAAAATCGAATGACACATCTTGAGATACCCAACAATATCTTTAACTAAGGGAAACGGGCATCTGTCTGCCGGATGTTTCTGTTTATATGGCGTTGTGTGAAATCCTCGGAATATCTCTCAATGAATTTATTGCCGGGGAAGATATTGAACCTGCTGAGGTGGTTCAGAAATCCGAGGAAAATCTGATTCAGGTGACGGAGGATGGAGAACACCGCAAGCGCAAATTGAAAAAAATCATTGTGTTGCTGGCAGTTTTCGGAAGCGTGATGGCGGGGATTCTGATTTATCTGTTGACGTTTAAAAATCAGCCGAAAGTGAATTACATAGAACCGCTGGCACAGGATAGTACAGAGATGAATATTGCCGGTATGCTTTCAGATGCGGATGGCGCTTTTTTATATGATTATGCTGTGGATAAGGAAATTAAAGGTATATCATTTGAATTGGCTGTTTACAAAAAAGGTGTGTTGGAATCCGAAAGCTCGCTGGGAACAATAAGCTGGTCCGAGCTTGAGCAGATTTCGTTAAGAAACGGAATGATTGCGGTTATACCGGATTTTCAGAATTTTAAAGTTAAACTGATTGTTGCCGGTGAAGGAACAAAATTTTCTACGGAATTTAATATTTTGGAGGATGTACAGGGTAGAAATTATTACGGACGGTCAGCAAAAAGCATTGATGAAGGGAAAATAACGATTCAGCCCGGAAAAGAAATCGGCATATTGGCTTTGTATTATGCAAAAAACGCGTTGAGTGTGACACCATTCTCAGATATTGAAAATGAAAATGTTGACAGCTGTAATGATGAGGTTTATTATCTGACAGTGAAATTCGAAAAAGACGATGATGCTTGGGATTAAAAAGTCAAATACAGCGTATAATATAGGTGAATGAAATAATAAGGCAATGAAGGTGCAGCGTATTTTGGACGCTGCATTTTTCTTTGTAGAAATAAATATTTTCTTTGGAAGATTGGCTGGAGAAAGAATTGAATGTTGCAAAAATGATAAAATCTCAGCTGATATGTTATACTTAATTTAGCTGATGATAGAATGACATACATGGGAGGTATACGATGAAACAGACACAGAATAATTCATTTGACAGCCAGCAGGTACTTTCAGTCATTGAGCAGTACAGTACGGCACTGGATTTGTTGGATGCGTATGACCATCAGACGATGGAAAGACCAAAAGGAAATGAAGCCGCATATGTATTAACTTATGAGGAATGTATGCATGTGATCGCCTGTATGCGGTTTGGCAAAGAATCGGATCTTTTCGGAAAGGAAAAAGACGACTCTTTTAAAGGCAGTATTGGAAACATTTATCAGTCTTTTGCGGGCATGGAAGTTTATCCGACATTGGAAGAGAAAGCGGCGCATTTGCTGTATTTTGTGACGAAGAATCATAGCTTTTTCGATGGCAACAAGAGAATTGCAGCAGCGATGTTCTTGTATTTTCTTGATAAGAATGGTGCACTGTTTGCCAATGGTCAGAAGACAATTGATGACCATACACTGGTAGCGCTGACGATTATGATTGCTGAGTCCAGACCGGATGAGATGGAAATGATGATTACGGTTGTTATGAATTGTATGAAAAAATAGGAAAAGCAGAGAAGAAAGGAGTGAATATACCGGTTGGCTGGTTTAGGAAAATCAGTTGGCCGGTTTTTCATCATTGCAAAAGCACAGCGATTATTTGGTTACATAACACACATGAAAATACCCCAGAAAGGAAGTATAAAATGCCTGATTATATCTTACAGTTTTTCAATTCTCCATATTGGGCACCCATCAGCAATATTTTTACAGCGATTGGTGTTATCAGCGTTATTCTTGCTATTGTCCGTTTTGTACATAACCGTCGTCGTAAAGAATGGAAAAGTAATGTCTCCATTCAGGATTATCCGACAGATTACGATGTTGAAATGGAATGTCGGAATGCGATTTATTCGAAAATATGGACCGAGGAGACGAAGGTGGGCATATCGACGATTGTATTCAGGCCGGTGGATTGTGTGATACCAAAATTGAAGGTGTATGGATTTGGCATCAATGGAAAGAAGGATGGTGTCATAGAATCTTTTAGTGATTTGACACCGGAGGATGCAGTTTGTTTTCGACTTGAGAGAGCAGAGTGTATACCACATTATAAAATACGATGGTATTCTGAATACGGGGAATATGCAGAACATGTATTTAGCGATAATCTCAGAAATGGCATTAATACGGTGGATGGCATTGAGTATCGTATAAATTTTGTGTCAGTTCTTCGAAGAGCTTTGAATTTGCGGTAATCATGGGAGGGGTGATGGAATGACTGATTTTGACTTTTTGAAATAGGGCTACCGCAATCCCACTGGCTTTAGACGGTGGGATTGCGGTAGCCAAAAGTTAGATAGTATTGTATACTTATGGCATGGGAACATGGAAAACTAAAAACAGGCACAAATACTTATTACAATATCACATGTATCAGAAAAAAGGCTAAAAAGGTATATAGAAACCCAAGGTTAAGGCGGTGGTAGCAGATGTTAAAAGCATATAAATACAGAATATATCCCACTAATGAGCAGAAAGAACA
>NZ_JBBMEK010000146.1:0-8253 GCF_040096555.1 Coprococcus intestinihominis
CAGACAGGACGGATAAAGACTGTGAAAAACGGCAGCGGCACATGGGAGTATGCTTATGATGCCTGGGGCAATGTGTCGAAAGCCACAGAAAACGGCAGTGCAGACAGCCATACTTATACCTATGATGACCAGGGACAGCTGACCCGTGAATATGACCCGGATAAGAAGCTGTATCTCGGCTATCAGTACGATGCCGGCGGCAACCTGACGGAAGTGCGCAGTTACCCGGCAGGGGCAGAGGGCGGACCGGAAGGAACAGGGACTGTCCTTAAAACTTTTGCCTATGACAGCACATGGAAAGACCAGCTGGCATCGGTTACAATGGACGGGAAGACAAGGAACTTCACCTATGATGCCAACGGCAACCTACTGAATGGCGGGAAATATACCTACAGTTGGACAAAGGGAAGCCTGCTTGAGAAAGTGACAGGTGATGGCTTAGAGGCAGTCTATACCTATGACGCATCGGGCATCCGGACATCCAAGAAGGTGAACGGCACTACAACAGAATACCTGACAGCGGGCGGCAGTGTCCTGTCCGAGAAGAAGAACGGTGTATGGCAGCATTACCTGTATGACGGCAGCGGACAGCTGATGGCCATCCGATATAAGGGTGCGGATTACTATTATATCCGTGACGGCCTGATGACGATCACAGGACTGGTTGACGCCAATGGTGTGGCTGTAGTAAACTATAGATATGACAGTTGGGGTATACTGACCGGCATCACAGGCAGCATGGCAGGGACACTTGGAAAGGACAACCCGTACAGATTTAAGGGGTACTACTATGATGAAGAGACGGGGATGTACTATCTGAAGAGCCGTTATTATCAGCCGGAGATCTGCAGGTTTATTAGTGCGGATGAGCCTGAGCTGACAAGAATTACACCGATGGCTTTAACGGACAAAAATCTGTATGCTTATTGCGATAACAATCCGATTGTACGTCGAGATATGGATGGTGCTTTATGGGGATTTGTACTGGCCGGAGCAGCGGTAGGTGCGGCAATTGGTGCAGCGACACAGGTTATTGACAATGCAATTTCGGGTAGAGAGTTAGGCGATGGTGTTCTGCTGGCAGCAGTAGGCGGTGCGATTACTGGTGCTGTGGGAGCAACGGGACTTGGAGCATTGGGGCAGGCATATGTATCAGGTGCTGTGGCGGCTGCTACGGATGTGATTACACAAGTAAAAGAGAGTGGCAAAGGCATGCAGGGAGTAAAAGATATTGACTGGATGCAAGTAAATGTTTCCTTTACATTAGGTGCTGTTTCAGGTGCTAGAGGTGGAAATGGTTTATTGCATAAAGGTAGTGAGGTTACGAAGGCACGAAAAATATACCAGAGAGCGATAAAAGGAATACGGGAACGTAGATGGTCCACGAGTAAGGCAGCAGGATATTTGGTTCGAAGTAGCAGGAATTTAAAAAAGGTTGTTTCTGCTAATTATAAAAAAGCGGGAAGAACTTCTTTTAGAATGTCTATGGTAACTATGGTGTTAAAAAAAGTAATTCCTTTATTTTAAAATTTATATAAGGGGGCACTTCAGGTGATACAGTTTGTAATTTATATTGTAATTATAGTTATTTTGGAAATAGATCTTTACTATATAAGAGCTAGTGATACAGATGGGTATTCAGGATGTCATAGGGATGATTTAAAATGGCCTCCTTTACCTGGAGTGTATAGAAATAATGCCTATCACATTAGAAAGAAAGGAATAACTGATTGGACAAAGCTAGGATGGGGATATCGTTTTAAGAAGCCATTTCGGGAAACACGTGTCAGAGCAGTGATGTATGAATGGATTGCGTGGATTCTAATAGTAACAGGGGCAGTAGTTATAGGTGCTTTGATAAGTATTTATCTTGTATTAGGGGATATTCCGAGGATGATTCGAAGAATTGTAATCATATATGCTATATTGTCAGGACTTCCGTTAGTTTTTTTCAATGTAGCACAGGATGAATATTCGGGCTTGGGTAAATATGCAGACAGGTTGATAAATTTGTTTTACAATAAGGTTTTGTAAGAAGTCTGAGTATAGTGGTTAATATTTTTAATGCCCCGCATTCTTGCGGGGCATCCCTTCACCATGGAGAAATATATTTTGCAAATTCGGCAAAGAGGCAGTGGTTCATTTAAACAAAACGATTATTTATACCAGAGATGCAGGCGGCACTGTGACCCAGAAGAAGGTCTATGCCCTTAGTACACAGGCAAATCCGTGTATGATAGCTGGGGCGAATACTTGAGATTACAGGCAACTGGATTGGCAAAAGAAACTTTAGGAGATTTTGCTATTTATACATTTGTAAACACAATTCCATATGAATTGATCAATTCATTAGCATATGCGGTGGGTGATACGATACTTACTTCCAATACAAATAATAAGAGAAGTTCCGGCAGCACTAAAAAATCGACAGGGACTAATGGGGGAAGTAATAACAATAGCAAAAAGACGCCAGCACCTCCATCAAGCCGTAAAGGCAATATCAGACCGTTGACACCGATGGATCCTATTATTAACAGTTGGAATTTTAAGAATAATAATTTTCATGCATGGTAAATAATGAGTGATTAGTTATTATGAAAGTTAATGTAAGTGGGAAATCTGATTTAAAAAAATTTTTGGATTTCCCATGAAGGGGAGAAAATCAAATGGTTATTAAGTATTGTAGAGATGTGGATAAATATTTTATTGCAGTAATAGGTATAGGAGTAGTCGCTACAATCCACTTAAGTATAATAGTGTTTATCATATAGCAAGTATTAAAGGTTTTATTTATGGCTTTTTTTGTCCGTTAGACATTATTTACATTTATCTGAGCGCGAAACCGCAGGAATGTGATACAGATGGATGTTGGTTTTATGAAAAAATAGATGAAAAAACTTTTCGACAGAAAATGGCCGAATGGCATGTTGAGCTGGCCGAAGAAAAAGAAGAACTTCCTCCATGGAAAGAACAAATTTAGTAAGGTGATATACGGTTATGATACATGAGGAAATCTTCTGAAGGCAGGCGCTATGGAGAAAGAATGTGTGTAGTCATAAGAAGGGGATTGTATTGATTATTAAACCAATAAAAAAGGCATTACTATATGAGGCAGGTATTATAGAGTTTGCAATGATTTTATTTTATATTAATGCATCAACATTAAAAGAAATTTTGATTGAGTTTGGAATATCTTTAGTTGTCATTTTTTTAGTGATTTTACATACAGGTGAAACCGTTATTTTAGATGAAAAGGGTTGTTGTTTAGTTTGGTTTAATGGTTTATTGAAGAAGAAATATAAATGGGAGCAGTTAAAAACAAAACGAATTTTGTATAAGGCAGACTGTCGAGAGGTGTTGGGTTATGAAGCCAAGAAGTGTGTATTGTTGACAAAACGAAAAATAAACAACAAATCTGTGTGGAACAATCCTTTTGTACAAACTGAAAAATATACAACAGTAGAAAAAGGAGCAGAATTTGTAGAGCAATTTCCATTTTTGTTTCGACCATTGAGTATAATATATATTTATTTTGCAGCAGAACCAGAGGCTTGTAAAGAGGATGGGTGTTATTATTCTGTCGTGGATGAAAAGGTTTTTATGGAGAAAATGAAAGAATGGCATATAGAATTGGAGGATAATAAACCTGAGGAAATACCTCCTTGGAAAGAACAAATTTAGTGTGTAGACATGGACTACAATATCACAAGAAACGTCTGACCAAGATCACCCATAACGGTTTTGACTATACCTTTGCCTATGACGGATTTGGCAACAGAAAGAGCGTGTCCATTGCCGGAAAGGCGGCAGTCAGCCATGATTATGAGGCAAAGAACGGCAATCTCTTAAAGAGCACCTATGCCAACGGCTGGGAAGTTGCTTACACTTATGATAATCTTGACCGTGTGACAGAAGTGAAAGCATCAAAAGACGGCACAAGTTATACCATTGGCCGGTATATCTATGACAAACTGGGCCGTATCGCCCGATTTGTGGACGGACAGGTGTCAGGTAAATCCTGTACTTACGGTTATGACCTGACAGACAGGCTGTGTGAGGCTGTCTTTGATGATGGTACTGCTTACAGATACACCTATGATGCCAATGACTGTCTGGTGAAGGAAGTACAGACCACACCGGATGGCGTGCGAACCGTGACAAGAGCCTATGATGCGGACAGCCGTGAAACAACTGTCATCTGTGGCAGCGCAAAAATAGAAAAGACCTTTGACAAGCTGGGAAGACTTTCAGCCATTAAGAGAAATGGCGGAAAACATACAACCATTTACGAGTATATGAAAGCCCCAGATGGCGGAGAGACAGGAAGAGTTGCGTGTATACGGAATGGTAATAGTGATCAGACTTCCAGTCTGTCTTATAGTTATAATACCCTGGGGAATGTGTCGAGAATATCCAGAGGAGGTAAGTATGCGCCGAGTGAATATGAATATGATGCACAAGGACAACTTGTCATGGAGGTGGATCGAACACAGAGCCGCATTTTCCGGTATTGGTATAATGAAGGCGGTAATCTGACAGAAGTACGTAGTTATCCTGTTCCAGAAAGCGGAGAGCCAGAAGGCGAAGGAACCGTAGAGAAGCAATTTGTCTACAGCAATGTATGGAAAGATCAGCTGACAGCAGTGACCATGGACGGCAGGACAAGAAACTTCACTTATGATGCCAACGGAAATCTGCTCAGTGATGGTAATTATACTTACAGCTGGACAAAAGGCAGCCAGCTTCAGAAAGTGACAGGCAACGGACTGGCAGCAACATATACGTATGATGCATCCGGCATCCGGACATCCAAGACAGTGAACGGCGTGACAACAGAATATCTGACAGCAGGCGGCAGTGTCCTGTCGGAAAAGAAGAACGGCATATGGTAGCATTACCTGTATGACGGCAGTGGCCAGCTGATGGCGATCCGTTATAAAGGGGCCGATTACTATTATATCCGTGACGGCCTGATGACGATCACAGGACTGGTTGACGCCAATGGCGCGGCTGTAGTAAACTACAGATATGACAGTTGGGGAAGACTATTGGGAATCACAGGCAGCCTGGCAGAGACACTTGGTAAGGACAACCCGTACAGATTTAAGGGGTACTATTATGATGAAGAGACGGGGATGTACTATCTGAAGAGCCGATACTATCAGCCAGAGATCTGCAGGTTTATCAGTGCGGATGATATCTCCATCATGTTAGACAATCCGATGTCGTTGTGGGATAAGAACTTATATGTGTACGGTGACAATGATCCTGTAAATAAGAAAGACGATGATGGCGAGATTGCACAGTTTGTAGCAATGGGTATCATTGGTGCAGTAACTAATGTGGGTATTTCATTTATTGCGTCAAAGGTGACAGGCCAGGATTATGGATGGAAAGATGCTGTTGTAGATGCTGCAGTTGGGGCATTAAGTGCGATTATACCAGCTTGGGAGATAAAAGAGGTAAGTAGATTCTATGTGTATAAGGATGTGATTAAAGGTGGAGTAAGCAAAGGAGTTTCTGTTATAGGAGAATTTATAAAGGGCGGAAACACAAAAGAAAGTCTAGGTTCTGCTATATTGTCTTTGGCTACGCCAGATGTTGCAAAATATGGGAAATTAGGTTTATTGAAAGAAGAGTTGCTTAAAGAAAAAGTAATAGAAACGGCTATAAATGCACCATTTGAAATGGCATATTCACTAATTACTTCTGCAGGAAAGCAAGCAAGAAAAACATCAGCGAGCAGGAAAAATTCAAAAGTTAATAATGATTATAAAGTGTTGAGAAATCGGCTTGTGAAAAGAGGAAGAATAGCCTATCATGAAATACAGTATAGATATAGAGGACGTATTTATTATAGTCGCATATATATGTGATTATAAGTGTACTGGGCATTAATGGATGCTCAAGAGATATTGTCAGTATTTCAATATCTCTTGAGCAGTGAGACGTAGGAGACTCAAATGGAAATAAGATCAGGAAAAGATAGTCTGAAAGAAAAGCTACTTTATATTGTTATTCTGTTCGTATGCTTAGGATGTATAGCGAAGATGATATATGATGGTCGGATGGAACTAATACGTGGACAATTGGACATAGGAACAATAGGAGCTATGCTTTTTTTCCTTTTCTTTATTACTGGAATGATGAAGGTAACCTTTTTTGCACTAACAACAGCGAATAATATTGTTTATCGGTTGGATGCGAGAGGAATTACAGTTATCAATAAAAGTAAGAAAGAAAAAATAATTGAGTGGGATAAATTCAAGACGAAAAGAATTGTACATAAAGGGCAAGGACAATTAGATAAAAGGACGGAAGAAACCTGGAAAGAAACAAATGCATGTGCAGTTTTTTGCCCCAGAAGAATAAAAGATTCCTTTATGCAATCACCATTTCCGGTAGAAGCATGGAGCGAACGAATTTCTTTTTTGTGTGCAATGTTTTCAGGATTGCCTTTTATTATTATGATGTGGCGATGTTTGTTTCAACGGCATGATGTCATCAGAATATATTTAGAAGATAAGAGAGAGATGTGCGGTGAAAATGTTTTTTATGGACATGTTGATAAAAATTATTTTGTAATGAAAATGGCAGAGTGGCATATTGAATTAGAGGACAATAAACCAGAAGAACAGATACCAATGTAGGAGCTGAAGTTATGGAAGAAATAAAAGGTGGTGTGCCACAAGATGGAAAAATACATTGGTGCCTGACACTCTAAACATACGATTTAATGTACTGGCATATCTTTTCAAAGCGCAAAAGGAGATGATATAATTAAGAGGCAGCAGAATTGGCTGCTGCCTCAAAAAGATTTGGTTATGCCAGGGGGAGAAAGTCATGAAAGAGATAAGAGGCGGTTTACCTGAAAAGGATGCCAATAACAATGTCATTAACTTAAAGCAGAAGATATTTATTCTAAAAGGATTAGATATCTTCTGCTTTTTTTGATATGCTTACATTGTAAAGAGAAACCATGAACCTGCCGCAGAAAAGGAGTAAACGGTAGAACCCGAGTACCTTTTTAACATAATCCTGTTTATAGGGAAGATGAGAATGGTCAGTTTTGGAATGTAGTAATTCCGGCACTGATAGGTGCGGCTGTAGGTACATTTTTGACGTGGGCAGCAACATCTGCAACAGGTCAGGAATATACAACAAAAGATTATCTGAGTGATTTTGCAGCAGGGTTTATTATCAATTTGATTCCGGTTAAAAATATAGCTAGAGCAGTCAATGTAATTTATACGACTGGTAAAGGCATATATGATGGTGAAGAACCAAAGAGTATTGCATTTAATGCAGCGATAGCATGGACGGCTTCTTCATTAAATATTAGTGAAAGACTTAATTTGCCACATAAGACGAATTATGATAAAGTTGCTAATAATGTGATGGATGTAGTTGAAAATGCGGGAAGAGAATTTGTAGGTGCTATTACAAGTAGAATTTTTAATTCAGACCCTTTAAAAACTAAATCGTCAAAATCGGTAAAAAATAGTTTTAAACGTACTTTAATTTCTAATCAGATTATAAGGAAAGGGAAAAAAGTATATAGAAAGAGAGTGTATTATTATCGAGGACGAAAAGAATGGAGAATAGAAAGGATACATTAAAACGTGGATGGTAAACGGTGAAAACTGAGTACCTTTTTATCAGTTTCTATTTGTGCCATAATTTAGATCAAACAAAGTTGAACTCGTCTAAAAAGTTGAGTGACTCAACTTTTTAGACTGACTATCATTTGTGGAGGTATTCACTATGGCAGAGCAAACCAGTCTGGTTGCACAGCAGGTCCGCCTTATGCACTGGGCAGAACAGATCAGAGAATGTCAGAACCGTCCGGAAGGTATGGATGTATCGACCTGGTGTGAGCAAAATAACATTACAAAAGCCAACTACTATTATCGACTGAAAAGGGTCCGGCAGATGTGCCTGGATCAGCTTCCTGAGGCAGAAAAGCCTGCTTTCGTTGAACTTTCGCGTCTAAAAGCGGAAAGAACAGCAACTGTGCCCGAAGTTCCAGTGATGTGTATCAAAAACGGACATGGGCTTTCGGCAGATATATTTTCTTCAGTTTCTCCCCAGTTGCTCCGTTGTCTGGTAGAGGCATTTAGTCATGTTGAATGATGCCGCTGTTTCACAGTTTAAAAAAGTTTATCTGGCCCCCGGATTATCCTCAGAGTATTTTTATCCTCATCTTTTCTGGATATAGCGATATTTACTCTCTTCTTCGCAAAAAAGATGAGG
>NZ_JBBMEK010000147.1:0-8227 GCF_040096555.1 Coprococcus intestinihominis
GTTTGCGATACTGGCACTTTCGCCTTGCAGGTCATCGTCCTTTGACAGCCTGCAATAGACCGCCGCACGATAGCCCCCGGCAAGTGCTGAACCGATTGTTCTGTATTCCATTTCGTTCATCATAGCCATTTACCCACACAATCCAGACGGTATCTGGCTCTGTTGAACCTCATCTTCATTATACTTCAAATCTTTCTTTTTAGCAAGATATTCTTTTGTATTTGTTTTGCCGTATTTCTGGGAAATCAGGCTGACGAACACATCGGTGGCGTCCAGTTCCCCGTCAAATACGGTTGTCACTTCAATCTTGGTCTTATTTTTCGCCATAGGCAGTTATCCTCCATACATGAAAATAGCCAGACAGAGAACGGTCGGCAACGAAGTCCGGCAACGGGCTTCAAAAGACCTTGCAAACAATCTCAATCTGGCGTTGATTACTATTTATACTTTTCTTTTATTTTTCTGTTGTTTTGGTTGTCAGAGAGGGAAAAAGCCCGGAAATAAGGGATTTTCCCCGGCAACCGGCTCGGCAACGGGATAGCAACGAAGTCGGCAACGGGCTGTCATTTTCAGAATGGAAGCTCCATCTGCTCTGTGACCTCCACAAAACCGTCCATAGATTTTTCGGGCGGGTTGTCGGTGTCCGTTGCCGGGATTTCACGCTCCCAGCCCTTTTGTCTGCCGTATTCCGCAAACATCCTCGGATTGGAAAAGTAGTTCCACCCGGTAATGCACTGGTTCATTATCTCGTTGATTTCCCGGATTTCCCATTGCTTCGGCTCATCAAAGGTGTGGTTTAAGGCTTCCTTGTAGAGCTGCTTGGAGCAGACCGTTTCCCCGGTGTACTTATCAAGGTAAGCCTGTATCATCCCGGCTTTGGTGTCCTCCGGCATAAAATCCCGCTGGTGTTCTTTGAGATACCGCTGCATGGCTGGGCTGAATGACAGCTTGAACATGCCGCTTCGGTAAATCTCCATTGCTTCCGCCCACATCTGGCTGATATAGGCTCTGGAAGCGGCTTCGTCCTCCAAAATGTGAACCTCGGCTTGCTCCGGGTACACCATGACCGGGATAAATCGGCGGTTGCCGGAACGGTCAAGGGGGAGAAAGTCAAGGGCGTTGGAAGTGCCGCCGAACACGCATTGACGGGGGCGGTCTGCCGGGTGAGTTTCATAGGGAATTTTGTAAACCTCTTTCTGGCGGCTTAGAAAGGACTTGATTTCCTCAATGCTCTTGGCATTGGCGGTTGCCATCATTTCCGACATTTCAATTATCCAGTGACCTTGCAGCTTGCGGTACACGTTATCATCGTCCAGCTTCCGCAAATCATCGGAAAACCACTCGTCCCGGACTGCCAGCAGCCGGAAGAAGGTGGATTTGCCAGCCCCCTGACCGCCTACCAGACACAGCATGATTTCAAACTTGCTTCCGGGCTTAAATGCCCTTGTAATCGCCCCCAGCATGAACAGCTTCAAGGCTTCATAGGTGTAATCGTCCACATCAGCTCCCAGAAAGTGCCGCAGACAGAAGCGGATGCGCTCAGTCCCGTCCCATGCAAGGCTGTTCAGAAAATCCCGGATGGGGTGGTACTTATTCTCATTCGCCACAATCCCGATGGCGGTTTCAATCTTTTTCTCACTGGTAAGCCCGTAGGTTTCCTCCAGATAGAGAAGCAGATACTTCATGTCCGTATCGGTCAGGGCTGTGCTTTCTCTGTGAAAACCGATGGGCTTTATGATGTCCTTGCGGTCGGTCAGGATGTTGTAGGCGATTGCCCCGGCAAGCACAGGGTCACGCTGGAATACGGTCAGGCAGTTCCGTATGCTCTGGCGGACGCCGCCTTTCTCGGTGGTTTCCAGAGTTGCCTTTACTTCCTCAACGCTCTGGGGCGGCTGCATGGCGTTCATGGTGTTTTTTAGTTCTTGCTGCGTCTGCGGCTGCAAGCTCTGCCATTCGCTGTTCAAGCTGTATCACATCCTTTCCGTAGTCCATAATCAAAACCGCTTTTTCCTCTGTCTCCCCGAACAGCAGCACATCCAGCAGATATTCCACATGGGCTTGCTTCTGCAAGGCTTCCACGAACCGGGGATGAAACGCTTCCTCCGGGGAGTGCGGGGCATAGTCGGTTTTCCATACCCGTAAGAGGTGTAGATAATCGGCAAGGACACGGAAGCAATGTGCCTTTGCTTCCCGGAACTGTTCTTCCGGGGATTTCTGCCGGGGCTTGGGCTTCCTTGCCCTGCCCGGTGGCTTCCAGTCCTCATAGGCAAGCCCGAAGTCACTCGCCAACTGTGCGGCGGCTTCCTTTTTCCCCAGCCCGTACAGGGCAGCTACAAAATCAATCACATCCCCATCTGCACCACATCCGAAGCAGTGGAAACGCTTGTCCAGCTTCATGCTGGGGGTCTTATCGTTGTGGAACGGGCAGCAAGCCATCCCGTTTCTGTTTACCCGGATTCCGTAATGCTCCGCAGCCTGTCTTGTCGTAACGGACTGCTTCACAGCTTCAAATACATTCAAATCAATTCCTCCTTGTAAAAAAGAAAAGGCACTTATCATTCTCAATCTGAAAATGGCAAGTGCCTGTTAAAGTTCCATATCCTGTTGTTTGTGTTTCGTCTGTGCCGGGACAGTTCTTTGTGCTTTTTTCTCGTCCGCCTTATCCTGCAAGACTTCTTTGAGGGGCTGCTTCTTGGGCGGCTCTTTGCTTTCTTCTGTGCCGGGGGTGGCTTTCCGTACCCAGTAGCGGATGTCCCGCAGCTTCTTCAAATCCTCCTGTACCTCGGTCAACGGTATTTTCAGGGCTGCAATTTCTTCCAGAAGCGTTTCCTGCTCCTCTTGCAGTTCCTTTTGGGTGCTGTCCTTATCGTCCGGGTGCTTGGCAAGGTAGGCGGCGGCTTTCGCATACCGGGCAACCTCCGGGTGTTCCTGTTTGAATTTCTCCTTTGTTTTCTTGAAAAATATCTTCTGGTACTTCTCATAGACAGGCTTACATTCCTTGCAGTCTGTCCGGCTGGCAAGAAGCCTGTCAATCACTTTGCTTCGGGCTTCCTTTGGCTTCATCTGATTGCGGTAATCGGCGGCTGATTTCCCGGAAGATTCCAGAAACGCTTCTAAGTCCTCCACAGTGGAAAGCCCCTTTTGCCGGAGATAGGACAGGGCTTCGCTGACTGCCTTTAAGTCCTGTGAAGTCCCCCGGTTCTGTCCAGCCCTCGTCCAGCTTTTTCGTTCTTCCTTTCGTATCTCCATATATTTCATCAGCAGGTTGGGGAGAAGCGTTGCTTCCTCCGCCGCTTTTTGTGCAAGCAGCTCTTTCCGTTTTTCGCCCAGCTCGGCAATCCAGCCCTTGAGGTTGTGGATGAGCTGCCGGATGGACTTCATCAGGCTGTTGGCGGCTCTGATTTCCCGGTTCAGGTTTCCGATATTCGTCTGGATACCTCGCTTTTCCATCTGCCGGACAGCAGCTCCCTCATGGACAGTAGGGACTATATCAAGCCCCTGTCTGGCATAGGAACGCAAGTCCACACGCTCCGGGCGGTCATTGGCTTCCAGATAGCGGTTCTGGATGACCTCCCATTCATGCCGCCAGATTTCACAATACTTCTGGTCGTTCCAGTCAACCGTATCCTCCTTGTGGCTTTTCCATCTGCCGGACGGAAGTTTGATCCGTTCCCCATTCTCGTCAAGGTCATAAACCTTGCGGCTCTTGGGAAGCCATTTCCCATGTTCGTCCATTGCCCTCATAGTGAGCAGGACATGGGCGTGGGGATTGTGTCCCGGCGGATGGGGGTCATGGATTGCAAAATCAGCAATCATGCCTTTGGAAACAAACTGCTGCTGGCAGAACTCCCGGACAAGGACAGCGTACTGGTCAGGCGGTATCTCTCTGGGGATGGTAAGCACCCACCGCCTTGCAAGCTGGGAGTTCCATTGTTTCTCCACCGCTTCGGCGGCGTTCCATAGGGTATTGCGGTCTGCATATTTCTGTGGGGCATTTGCCGGGAGCAGGATTTCATTGTGGACGATACCACGCTTTTCCGGGTAGTGCTTCACTTGCTGGTCGTATTCACAGAACAGCTTTTCGCCGCTTTGGTAAGCAGCGGCGGCAATCGCAGACTGCTGTTGGCTGCGCTGAACAATCGTGATTTCGTTGTGTGGACAGGGCATTTCGTGTTCCTCCTTTCTGTGATTGGTGGATGGGGTGGCGTTTTACCACCTCATTTTGGGCAGAAAAAAAGCAGGATACCTTTTTCAGATTTCCTGCTTGGTGTGCCGCTGTGTGGGCGGCGGGTATTAAGTTGTAAAAGTTCAGGACAAGTTGACCCGATGTGTGGGTGGCAAACTGGAACTGGTTAATTTATATTATTTATGAGCGGAAATGTAGTCAAGCACAATTTTCCACCCATTATTTTCACTGGCATATCCCCATAAAGGCTCTGTTAACTGTTCTAATTCTTCAATACAATGACGAGTCTTTTTTACCATTTCTTTTCTTTTTTCGAGAGAGATTGAATTTAATTTTTTATTTGATACCTTAAACCTGTTATTTTGCAGAAAATTAACGGTGTCAATATAGTTATTATCATCAGTAAAAATTGTATCTTGGGGAAAACAGGATATAACCTTTTCAAATGCTGTTTTCAGGGTGAATAATCCTAAAGCATTTAATGCTTCTGGGATAAACGGAACTAATTTTACCTGTTCACAAATAATATACCACCAACCATCACATTGCCAATTCCCCACCATATTCATACAAATATGCAAGGTAAAAAGTTCAGGGGTCACTTTTTCTTTTATATCATCTAATGTCCCCAATTCCCATAATTTATCCGACAATTCAGCCAGTGTATTTTCATCTAAACATTTCACTCCGTTAAGGAGTTCCTGTAATGTAAGCACTGTTATTTCCTCCTCGCAATATAAAATTTCTCACAATCAACTTCCGCTTTGCTGTTAACTTCATTATACTTTACCCGACCGTCAAAGTATAGAGAGATTTTGTAAAACTTGTCGGCTGGGAACAGCTTGCAGCGCAAGGTGTCCCCAGATGGCAAGTCCACAAAAGGGTAGCTGGCGGCAGCCAGCGCAGGGGAAGCGTAGCGTCCCCTGTTTGATTTGGAGCAGACCATGACTGCGGAAAATCACAGCCCTCCGGCGAGGAGCCTTCGGAGAACGCAATGCACCAACCTCTGGGTGGTGTATAATTGCGCCCTTAGTAAACTAAGGGGTTTCTGGCTTCTTCCGTTCCAGCAGTTTTTTCAATAGTTCCTGCGTGTCCTGTCTGTGAAAAATGAGTTTCAACAACACCATGACATCATCATCTGTCAGGCGTTCCGGCTCTTGCAGAAAACTTTCCAGCATACCGCCACGAGTACAGAGCCGGTGCGTCCGTTCCTTTTGGGTAAGCTGCTTTAACTGGTGCTGCAATGCCTTTTCATCATTGATGGCTTTCCGCAGTTTCTTTTCGCTTTTCTCCAACTCCCGATTGAGTTTTTCCAGCTTTGAGGTATCAGGCAAGGGCAGCGTCCTCCTTTCCCGGTATCAGCACATAAATCCTGTTTGGTTCTCCAACGCCCTGACGCACCCGCATGATAAGTCCGGCGGTTTCCAGTTCATTCAGAGAACGCTTGACCGTCATAGAGCTGCGGGACAGGACTGCGGCAATGGCTGTGACAGGGAAGCAGACAAACAGGATTCCGTTCTCGTCCTCCTGCCCATTGGAGAGCATAGCGTCCAGCATCCGGCAGTACATGACCTTTGCGGTGCTGCTGACTGGAAATCCTGTCAACGCTCTGGGAAAAGGCATACAGGGCGGCAATGGTGTGTCTATCGTCATAAATTCAAAATTCATTCTGTGTGTTCCTCCTTTTTCTTTGCTCGTTTGGATAAATAACAGGGGCAGTCAATCACAACCGCCCGGAAGCTCTGCTTGCACCCATGCTGGCATTTCCGGCATAATTCGTTGTAAGTGACACGCCCCCGGTCATTGAGGTAAAAGGAAAGCTCATACTTCCTCTTTTTGCTCATTCTCGGCATATTGCGCTTCCTCCCGTTTTAGTGTATGGTTTCGGGGCGATTTTCGGTAAAATTACAGCCATAGAGCCGCTTAAAATCTCCCGAAGTATCAGCGATAGGGTAGACTGTCCCCCTATCAGATTGTTGTGTTTCGGTATCATTTCGGTGTCAGTTCGCCAGTTCTCCCCGGTGTCGTTCCTCCCCTGAATCTCACAGCGGCGTATCGCTCCCTTTGGTACGCTCGTTTTGGTCAGGGTTCCTCCATATCCCTGCCAAAATTCATGGCGCTACATCGCCGGGGAAGCATATCCCACACAGGCTGGTCATTCGATTGGAATAATCCATCGATGAACTACCTGTATCATAGAACATTTTTGTGCCCTGTGCCGTATGTCCACAAAGTAGGAATTAAGGGTAAAAATCAGAAATTTCCACGATTACGGAAAGTGTGATATAATCCAGATAAGCGGCAGCAATGAAACCGTTGGAAAGGAGCGTGTGCCCATGAAAGGAGCAACAAGCATACAGGAACGCCTTTGGGAACTCCGCAAGGACAAAGGCTTAAATCTGGAAGAACTATCAAAACTAACGGGTATTTCTAAATCAGCCCTTGGCAGTTATGAAAAAGAAGATTTTAAGGAAATCAATCATGGCAACCTTATCACGCTGGCAGACTTCTATGGGGTTTCCGTCGATTATCTGCTGTGCCGGACAGAGAACAGGGAGCAGATCAACACGCCACTGACGGAGCTGCATTTGAACGATGAAATGGTTGCACTTCTGAAAAGCGGTCGGATCAACAACCGTCTGCTCTGCGAACTTGCCACCCATAAGGACTTTATCAAGTTTCTTGCGGACATTGAGATTTATGTGGATGGGATTGCCACCATGCAGATTCAAAACCTCAACACCCTTGTCGATACTGTCCGACATGAAATCATAGAACGGTATCGCCCTGGCGAAGATGACCCACATTTGAAAGTGCTGCAAGCCGCCCATATCAGTGATGATGAATATTTCAGCCACATGGTTCTGGATGACCTAAACCTGATTATCCGGGATATTCGGGAAACCCATAAAAAGGATAGTGAGAGTGCGCCCCAGACCACTGTTGCCAATGAACTGAAAGAAAATCTGGAAGCGGTCGAAAATTTCAAGGGCAGCCGTTTGGAAAAACTGGCAGTGCTTTACTGCAAGCAGCTCGGTATCAACTATAAAAATCTGTCAGATGAAGAATTTCGCTGGCTTATTCGGATTCTCCAAAAATCAAAGAAAACGGGAACGCCTATCAACCAGAGGAAAAAACGGTAAAGGAAAACCGCTGTTGCATGGTTTGTTGGATTCCATGTAGCAGCGGTTTGTGCTGTGGTTATTACTTCATTCGTTTTCTTAATATTCGGCGATAATTTGTTTCTCCCTTTGGTGCGTCCTGTATAATTTCCAACACACCATCTTCAAGCATTTTATCAATGCGATTGGAAATCCATACATCACTAATTCCAAGTTGATATTTTCCTAAAACATTACCTATGACAATAGCCATTTTGAATTGCTCTGGCTGTTCCGCAATTTCACGAAGAATGAAACTATCATATATATCTTCTGAAACGCTTTGCAATTTACCATTTAACATTGCACGCAAAGGTGCATTTTCATTTTGAAGTTGATTCCATTTCATAGCACAAGCTGAAAGAAATACAGGATTAGCTTTCTCTTGTAGAGTTATATAGTTTCCCCATTCGCCAGGAGAGACCTCGCCCCATGCTATTTTGGATGTCATAGTATTTTCTTTTCCATATTCCCATGTAGGTAACTTAACCAAATAAATTGTTGTCTGGCAGTTTAAGGGTTGAAGTTGTTTCATAAGCCAATACATACCACAAAGCTCATCTGGATTATAGCTATACCAAATGCGAATTTCTTCCCCAGCTACATATCGTTCAATCACTGAGGTCAATGTAGTTTTAATTTTCTGTATTTTTTCTTCAACCTGATAATCTAAATCCTCTACAAAGCAGACAGACAGCATTTTCTTGAAAACATTTTTCCGCTGTTCGCCAATTCCATTATCAGAAATATCTCCCACACTAAGAGCCATATCAAAACAATAAACATCACAGCTCTTGCCTCCCAATGGAATAGCATTCTCCCAAGCAATGCGTTCTTGTTCCTGTGCTTGAAGCTGTGCTTTTTTCATTTCATCTGAAGA
>NZ_JBBMEK010000148.1:0-8085 GCF_040096555.1 Coprococcus intestinihominis
TTGAAAATGTTTTTATCAGGGTATGGGAATCTTAATGCAAGCAGTTACGGATTTACCAAATTCTTTGTCGCAACGTTATGTCTGGTAGGCTTTTGTAAAGTCACGTTTAAATTAGACTCATATTTATCCTCACTGGGCGTTAATTTAGGACGACCAACAACTGGAATCGGGGCGCTTGGTCTGATGATGGCAGCCGGAAGAGTGCTGTCACATGTCGGAAGGGGCGTCGGTGACTCAGCAGGAGCAAGTGATCATGCAGGAAATAGCCAGGTATCTACAGATGGAGCCGGAATGACGGATGCTGCACCAGGTCCGATTCCAATGGGATTTGGAAACGACGGTGATGCGATGCACATGGAGGGCGAAAATGATTTTGATAGTGCAACAGTTGATGAAGCAGTAGATATGGAAGCAGATGGAAACGACTTTGATTCTATGGATAAGGAACAGGGCGGTGTATTGCAAGAAATGGGTATGATGCCTGAAGATACGTTTGCTGATGAAGAGGGAATGACAGATATGAATGGTTTCTCCGATGGCACAGACTTTGATTCCGGTGAGTTGTCAGAGAATTCTGCAGATGGTCTCGTGGAAGGTACAGATGGTCTTGTGGAAAGTGCAGATAGTACAGATATGGATACTGTGCTCACAGGAGAGGGAAGTATGGTGAGTGATTTCGGAGATTATCCGGTAGAGGAAGATGAAGCAGAAACGGGAGATTCCATAGAGCCTGAAATGGAATTAGACGGAAATGCAATTGGTAGTACTGGTGGCGAAGATATCGGAATTGGAAGTGGAATGGATACATCCGGTGGAGAATCGCCGCTTTCTGGAGGAAATCAATTATCTGGTAAACAGGTATCCGGACAGTCTGGTGGAATTATCAGCGAAATAGGCGGAGATGGCGGTGTAATGCTGTCCGATTCTTTTGATGCAGGTGGACAAGACTATACAGCAGAGGGTAGATCTCTGCATACAAATGATGGCTTGGATAGAGAGAACAGAGGCTATCAGTCAGAAGGATATCACGATTTTGATGTACCGATACATCAAAATACTTCTTCCACCATGGATACAGACCATAGTTTAAATGGTTTAAATACGGAAGAGGTTAGAAGCCAGGACAGGAGAAACGGTGCTGAAACAAGGAAAAGCTGGGAAGTTCCAAAATCAAGGGAAGAACTTAATCAGCGAAACCAGAAAAATCACAGACGGAATGAAGATGATTTTCTGACATAAGGAAGGGGTGAATGTATGAGAGATGACAAATCAAATGCCTCTCCTTTAGATGGTGCAGCTGGTACTGTAAGTCAGGCAGCACAAACAGCGGGGCAAATTCAGAAAACAGTAAATCAGGCCAGACAGGGAGCAGGTGCGGCACAAAAGGCGGCTCATACATCACAGGCAGCTTACGCCGCAACTGCTTCGGCACAGGGAGGCGCAGCAGCAGCTGGTGCAACAACAGGAACCGCCCTTGCAGGACCGCTGGGGACAGTTGTAGGCGTGATTGTAACGAGTAAAACATTTTGGAAGGTAGTCGGTGGTATTTTGATGGCAATCTTCTTATGGATGTTTATTATTGCAAATCTCATTGGTATTATTTTGACTTATCTTGGATTCGCTGATGCAGATGCCTTTGCAAATGAAGCCCAGTCGGAAGAACTTGCCAATCTGAAAGTCCGGGTAGAGCAGATTTTGGACAAGGAAGAGTATGAGCATGAGATTATGGCAATCATTGAGCAGAATAGAGATGTAAGGTTGGAAGAGATTGCTGCAGATAAGCAGGAAAATTATAATGATTACGAATTGTCTGTGATAGATGAATATGAAACAAAGTTTAAGAGAAATGCAAGCTATTATCTTTCTATATTTTTACTGGATATCTGGGATTCCAACACGAGAAATGAGTTTTTAGGATATTCCAGTGAGTGGGGAGATATGACAACAAATCTGTCAAGTCCATATGATGCTTACTTCCAAGAGGCTGCACAGTCCTATGGTGTTCCGGTGGCTTTATTAAAAGCAATGGGAAAAACGGAGTCAAATTTTAATCAGAGTGCCGTTTCCAGTGCAGGAGCAATCGGAGTGATGCAGCTTATGCCGGGAACTGCCGCTTCTCTAGGGGTAGATCCTTATGATGCCCGTCAAAATATTATGGGCGGTGCAAAATATATTGCTGGAAATTTGGAACAGTTCAAAGGCTATTCCAATGGTTTAGAACTTGCGATTGCTGCTTATAACGCAGGTCCGGGGGCAGTTATAAAATATGGATATCAAATTCCGCCGTATAAAGAGACTCAAAATTATGTGAAAAAGGTTTTGGGATATCTGACAATTGAGGAACGAAAGAATGGAAACAACGAGGGAACAGAGACGGATGAAGATTTGAGTGAACCATATCAACAGTTAAAAACTGCTGTCACAGAACATGTTGACAGCTTTTTTTCATGGTCTGTCACAGATGAAAAAGAACGTGAGATTATGGAGTCCGTATATTATCAGATTTTAGAATCAGGGAAGCAGGAGATTGATCAAACCACCTATGAAAAGCTGAAGGCAGATGGGGAAAACGTGGTAAAGGAAACTGTTCCTGTGATGAAGCAAACAGTCGAATATACCCTTGCACTTCTTCTTAGTTCACAACCCGTATCCGGAAGCGGATATGAATATAAATACGTTACAAGCCAGAGTACTTTTGAATTGGTCTTAAAGGTATTGAAAGTGATGGATGAAGGAGTGGCTGCCTTGAAAGATGCTTTCTTTTCCCTCTTTTCATGGAAAGATTTTGTAACTGGCGGCGGGGAGGATACCTACGTCAGCAATATTGACGCATCAGGCGATATTTTCACCTACGATACGGTTGGAAAAGGAGTCAAAAAAGTAGTCTATTTTAATCAGACGGAAGAACCTTGGGGGAGTATGCCGTATGGCACAAGCACCATAGGGGCAGCTGGATGCGGACCAACTTCAATGTCCATCGTCATATCTACGCTTACCGGAAAGATTGTAAATCCACAGACAACCTGTGCATTCTCCATGAATAACGGAGAGTATGTACCGGGAGCAGGTACGGCACATTCTTTTATCGGAAATGCTGCAAGTAACTGGGGATTGACTTGTGAACGTGTAGGAAAAGATCGTATGGATTATGTTGTGCAATCCTTAAAAGAAGGGAAAATGGTTGTGGAAATCTGTGAAGCATACACCATAACGGGAAGTGGCAGCGGACATTTTATCGTACTTACAGGCGTTACAAGAGACGGGTATATTACCATTGCAGATTGTGCGAGCAGGGAGAGAAGTACAAAGGCATACAGCGTTGATACGATAAAATCATACGGTCGTGATTTAAGTGCCGGGGCATTTTGGATTATTGGAAAAGATTAGTAGGAGGAGTGGCAGATGTATTCAAAAAGGAAAATGTGTTGTTTGATTGCCACATGCAGTTTGTTAGTTTGTATGTTTCGTGCAGAGATATTTGCAAAAGGGAATGAGCAGCAGGAATTACCAGAGATTATTCGGTGGGAAGAAGGTAGGGGCTTTGATGAACAAGGAGAACAAATTGTTGGATCATGGGCATATGATACCGTAAACGTAGAAGGGAAGTATGTATTATTTGACGACATGGGCAATGTAAGAGCGAAAACAGATCAATGGAAAGAACGGGAAACGTATGCAGAAAATTTTACGGATACGGAACAAGCAACAGCCACACTTGCTTTACGGACGGAGTATTTTCCTAAATTTACGGGAACTGTCTACATTACGATACAGAAAGAAAACGGAGAGAGCAGGCAATATGAATTGTCGCCGGATAATCTGTATGAACAAAATGTTGCGGTAAATAACGGAGTTTATAAAGTAAAAGCGGTCGAGGCAGTAGATGAACAGTATATCTATAAAACGGAATATGCAAAGGATGTATTGGAAATGGAACAGAATCAATTACTTCTCTTGAAAATCAACGTCACAAAAGAAAAGACAGGAACGGTGGCAGAAGCAGAAAAAAGGGAAACAAAAATGGTTGAAAAGGCTGGGATAAGAAATGCAGCGGATAGGGAGAATAAGATTGAGATTCTTTTGGAGGAAGGCAGCACAAGAGAAAAGTATGTTTTGTGCGGCTGTATTCTGTTAGCAGCGGTTCTCGGCATTGGACTTTTGTTCCGCAAGAAAAGAAATCAATATGACTAACAGGAGGTGGTCAAAATCGTACAGAGAGAAAAGGTAGACGTATATACAATTCCGCCTAATTTTGCACAAGAAGGTACTATTTTTTCAGGAAGAGTCAGATTAAGAAATGCATTTGAAGCAGGGGTTCTGGCTCTTCTTTTATTTCAGTTGCTTATGGCAACAAACCTCAGCGTGAAAGGAAAAATCTATGCCGGGATAATTGTAATGATACCAGTTGTTATATTTGCGGTGTTAGGGGTACAGGGGGAAAGCCTGACTTCTTTTTTATTTCAGTTTCTGAAATACCTGTGGGGACGGAGAATACTTACAGTTCCAGACGGTAAATATCGTTTAAAAAGGAATCGCAGATTAAGAAAACAGCAATACCGGAGCCAGAGTGGAAAAGGAGGCGAGCGTCATAGGAAACGAGGTAAAAGAATTAAAACGTCAGCTAAAAGAAGCAAAACAGACGGAAAAACGGAATCTTAAAGAAGAGAAAAAAGAACGTAAAAAGCAGCAGAAGTTAGAGCGGGCACGTTTCCGGGAAGAGGAACGGATGCGAAAAGTTCAGATGAAAGAAGAAAAGAAGCTGAAAAAAGAGCTGGACAAGCCAGAAGTTCATAAAGAAAATATCAGTAATTTAAGAGATGATCGGAGAAAGGAGAAAAAAGAGCGAGAACCGGATTTGGACTTACTTCCGGTAACATGGGTATCCTCATATCTTCCGATACGTCAGATAAAAAACGGGGTTATCTATACAACGGATCACCGCTATGTGAAACTGATAGAAATATTGCCAATCAACTTCCTGTTGCGCTCATCATCTGAACAACGCAATATCATTATGTCTTTTATGTCCTACTTAAAAATAGCACCTGTTAAAATACAGTTTAAAGTGGTATCCAAGAAAGCGGATATTTCGGAGTATATAGAAAAAATCAAAGAAGAGGCAGAACGGGAACCGGATTACAGGGTAAAGCTGCTTCAGGAGGATTATGCGAAACTCATTGAGCGTTTGGGAAGAAAAGAGGCAATTACCAGACGTTTTTTTATGGTGTTTGAATATCAGTCCTATAACAATAACAAAAATCCAAAAGAGAGGGAGGTACTGCTTTACATGAGGTCAGTAGTACAGACTGCAAAAAAGTATCTTTCTCAATGTGGGAATGTTGTACTGGAATATGAAAATGACACCCGTTTTCTGGTGGATGTCCTGTATCAAATTTTAAATCGAAAGACGAGTGTGTATGAAACTTTGGAGGAACGGACAAAAAAAGTAGCAAGGTATTACCAGAGAGAGAATGGTAGGGAGAGTATCAGCCACATTCCGGTTACTGAACTGATTGCACCTGAAACAATGGATATGCGGCACAGGAGTCATCTTGTCATTGACGGTATGTATTACAGTTATCTTCTGATACCTTCCCATAAATACAGGACAAGAGTACCAGCGGGATGGCTGTCACTATTGATCAATGCAGGTGAAGGAATTGATGTAGATGTTTTCTTTTTCCGACAGGATAAAAGTAAATCCATGGAACGTATCGGCAGAAGAATCCGTCTAAATCGTTCCAAAATTAAAGATACCTATGACACCAATACGGATTTTGATGATCTGAGTGAGTCTATCCATGCAGGATATTATCTGAAACGTGGGTTAAGCGGGAGTGAGGATTTTTATTATATGAGCACTCTGATCACTATTACAGGATACAGCGCAAAAGAAGTCGAGTGGCGTGTAAGAGAAATGACAAAGCTATTGAACTCTCAGGATATCGGAGTGATAAGCTGTATGTTTCGTGAAGAAAATGCGTTTTTGTCTTCGCTGCCTTTATTGTGTCTGGATAAGAAACTGTATGAACGTTCAAAGCGGAATGTACTGACTTCCGGAGTGGCGAGCTGCTATCCATTTACTTCCTATGAAATGTCGGACAAAGACGGAATTATGATGGGTGTCAACAAAGCAAACAATTCACTAGTAATCGTAGATATTTTCAATACGAAAATATATAAGAATGCTAACATTGCCATTTTGGGGACATCCGGCGCCGGTAAGACTTTTACCATGCAGTTAATGGCACTGCGTTTAAGAAGAAAGAATGTACAGGTATTTATTATTGCACCGGATAAAGGGCATGAGTTTGCGAGAGCCTGTAATAATATTGGAGGGGCTTTTATACAGATCTCTCCAGCTTCACCAAATTGTATCAATGTAATGGAAATTCGTCCCACGGATACAAGTGCCAGTGAAATATTAGATGGTTACACAGTAGAACGCTCAGAACTGGCAATGAAAATACAAAGTCTGCATATTTTCTTCAGCTTACTGATTCCGGATTTGAGTCACGAAGAAAAGCAGCTTTTAGATGAGGCATTGGTAATTACCTATGCGGAAAAAGGGATTACGCACGATAATCAAAGTTTGGAAAATCCAGACAAGCCGGGGCAATACAAAGATATGCCGATTTTGGGTGATCTGTATGAGGTTCTGCTCAGAAAGAGGGAGTGCCGGAGAATGGCTAATATTTTAAACCGATTGGTACATGGTTCTGCTTCAACATTTAACCAGAAAACAAATGTGGATTTATCAAATAAATATGTAGTTCTGGATATTTCAGAGCTTTCCGGCGATCTGCTGCTTGGAATGTTTGTTGCTTTGGATTTTGTTTGGGCGAAGGCAAAAGAGGACAGAACTGTGGAAAAGGCAATTTTTGTAGATGAGGCTTGGAAACTCCTGGTGTCAAATGAATTGGCAGGAGAATACCTGCTGGAGATTTTCAAAGTAATTCGTGCTTATGGCGGCTCTGCAATCTGTGCAACACAGGATCTCGTGGATTTCTTTGCATTAAAAGGTGGCAAACTTGGAAGGGGAATCTTAAATAACTCAAAGACCAAAATCATTCTCAACATGGAGACCAGCGAAGCAGAGAATATACGGGAGGAACTTGATTTATCTGAAGCAGAAGCAATGTCCATTACAAGATTTGAAAGGGGAACAGGTTTGATTTCTACGAACAGCAATAATCTAATCGTAGATTTTAAGGCAAGTCAGTTAGAAAAAGACTTGATCACAACGGACAGAAAGGACTTGCAGGAATTAAAGGAGCGTCTGCAGAAGTATGGACAACAGGCATACGGAAAACAGACTACATAGCGGAACAGATTTGTAATAATGCGTATTAAAAGCGTTGTTGTATGCGTCACAAGATTATCTGCGAAAGAAAACAGGTAATAACTTGTCATACAATGCGCTTTTTATATGTCATTAAGTAACTATGATTATTTGGAAAGGATACAGGCATTATGGAAAATCAGAATAAGCAGAGAGACGTGGAACGGGAATTAAAAGAATTGGTTCAAAAATATAACGTGCTGGATAAGAGTCAGTTGTATGCTTACTTTGAAAAAGACGGACGGGAAAGATTTGTTGGGCGGGCTTTAAAGGTACTGGAAAAAGACCGCATGATATATGTGAATAACGAAACAAAACAGGTGGCTGCTAATGAATCTGCACATACAGCATGGGAACGTGGGATAAGTACCTGCCTGTGGGTACTGATTGACCTGATGAATCAAAAGAAGATTGAGCAGCATTTTCTCGCATCTAAGGAGGAATATCCGATACGGATTATTTTTGTAGGAGACGGAGAAATATATGACATCCTCTATATTGCACCGGAGGATATTGAACTGACAAATCAATTGTTTGTACGGAAAAAAATAGACGGATGCGGGCATGTTGTGGTAGTGGAAGAACCGGAAAGTATCCCGAAGATTCGGATTCCGGATGTGATTGGATATTGCACGGTAAAGGGGGATGGTGAAGTCGAATATTATCAAAAAGAAAGCCAGTAATCAGGACATATTTCAAAAGGTGAAAAAACAGTTAGATGAAGCACAGAAAATGACCTCAGA
>NZ_JBBMEK010000149.1:0-8049 GCF_040096555.1 Coprococcus intestinihominis
TACACACATTGTAATTACAGGATTCCAGAAGTTCACTCTCAAAAATATAGTCCTCCACATCGCAATCCATCCCGTCTGAACTCTTCCAGCTCTCCTGAAGCCGCATCCAGTCTCCTTCTGTTTCCGGGTATGTAAAGTGCATGCTCTCCATCAAAGAAAGATAGGCTTCATTTCCCTGCGTCCCTTTCGCTTCTGCCTCTGAAAAAGTCTCTGTAATCCCCTTCAAATCCTTCGTTATGCGGCAGATTTTGCTGAGTCCGTGCCTGTCCACAATCAAAATGAGCAGGCCCATAACTGCCAGAAAGGCATAGTTGATCAGCATACTATGACCGAATCCACCCAAAAAGGCTGTCGCCGCACACAAGATAATCCACACTGCATAAAGAATATTTTTGTTTCCTAATTTTTTCATAACATGTCTCCTCGTTTTTATTTTTTATAAATTTAAGCCTTTTTCAATCTATATCATCACCATACATCTTTTTTCCTCACGACTTCGTCCCAATATCGTTCATTTTCGCCATTATTTTCAAATAAACGTTAGATTAATTATAATCTCCCCTACTTTTTCCGTCAATCAATTGGCAGTTTTTTGAGCAAAAAAATCGACAGTTTTTGACGACTGTCGATTTTTTTCTGTATGATACGACTTATTTAATTTTTATGCTTTTCTATCTCCCGGATTTTTTCACTCTGCCACTCTTTCACCTTCTGTTTCTCTCCGGAAACAGACTGTTCGTAAAAAGTCGGAAAATCAATCATGGCTGTATAAAGACAGAACACCTGATAATATCCGGCATCTTCCAAAATGTCATCATACATCGCCTGTTCCCGTTCTGTCAGTACCTGATGGGCTCCAACCTTTTCCGCAATTGTATATATCTCTTCCAATACCTGCTGATCTAACATGATATGCCTCCTTATCTCCCAATTGTATAGGCGATTGCCTCAGTCGCTGCACGCTTCACATCTTCATCCGAATCTGCTGCATTCATAATCTCAGAAACGACCTTTACCATGATTTTCTTATTTAATCTGGCCACCCAGTTTTTGGTGTTGCTCTGCTCATACAGACTGGTCAGTATCACCTCACCCAGTTTTTCATATAACTGGCCGGTTTTATCATCCTTAAAAGGCTTTTCCAGTTTATCGCAATACGGCTTTCCGAAAGTCACACGAATCAGCCGAACAGCCGAATTAAACATTCTGACAAAAAGATCCGATAGCCGGAACATCGTCTTTCCCTGCATATGCTCCCAGGCCCATCCATCCGCAGAATTGCATCGAGTTTCTCCCAGTACAACCGGCAGCATTTTCGAGTAGCACAGGAAAATAATATGAAACGGATTAGCGTCTGAATTCATCACTGCCTTTGCATAATAATCAATCAGCACTTCTCCGGCACTTGGTATCTGATTGTTATATCCGTTTTCGATATAAATATCCTCCGGCACAGGATCTACTTCACTGTTTCTTTTGCGTTTCTTAATATGATCAAATGCTTTTTTCTGATACATTCCCCGGGCATAATCCGAAAACATCACTGTCTTCCGGACATCTTCCTTGTTTTTATAATTAAAGAAAACATTGTTGTTTTCCTGCAGAAAACTCTCACGTCCCCGCATAATTACATCTTCGTAGTCCTCTCTGGTATTGTATGGTGAGTTGTTCAAAACCGCCCAGATAGCCTTTGATGAATAGTTTTCCACCGCTGCTATCAATTGACCGTACGCTTCACTGCCCTGATCAAAGTGCTTCTCATTGAATTCATACAGTTGCTGAATCTCATCTTTTTCCTTATTGCGCTTTCCCCATCTTTCTTCCTGTTCATCCATTTTATTGTTGCTCATTTCTTCATCCCTCCTGTTCTCCTGTTGTCAAAACGACCTTATCATTGCACCGCTTCAGGAAACATCCCTTTGATTTCCTCTAAAACACCATTTTGGTATAACTTACCGCGGCTTTTCAGTTTATGAATATGCATAAAAGACTCATTCCAGCAGGCATCGGCCTTTTCCTGCTGCTCCAGAAGGACATATATTCTGCCAAGATAAAAACAGGCTTTATACAACGCTTCATGGACTGCCATTTGTTCGCCGCCTGTAAATGCCAGAAGTTCTCTCAACTCTGTCAGACTCTCCTCATAAAGTCCTGCTGCCTTTTCATAACAATCGCTATCACCTGCCATTGTCTTCCCTTTCTCAGCAAGGCTTTGTGCATATTTCGTCCGCATACTTGCCCTTTGAAATACATAACCAAAATTCACACGATTGCCCTTTGGCCGCAGCATTCCATATGCATCCGGATATTGTGCGTTGATTTCATCACAGATGGTGTTGATTTCCTGATACAGAGACGCTAATTCGTCCATCGCTCCATATTTACATAAAAGTCCTGCATAATTCAACAACGACTGCATATAATTTTCCGCATTTTCCGCAAAATCCAGATACATCAACTGTCTTCTTGCCTCTATAGAACGATGGCTCCACACAGAAGCCTCCGCTAATGGGTAGTGCCATTTGCTCATCAAAGCTGCCATATTATTGGAAAAAGTACCCATGGCCGACAAAACTTTTGCATCCCTCTCCGGCATGCCGGATACAATCTCATAAGCCCGAGCCAAATCCCTTTCTCCACCCTCTGCATCGGATAAAGTAATTCCCTTATGATAAGCTCTGTTATTATAGCAATACGCATAATTCAACCAATCCACTTTCTGCTTGTCTGCTTCCAGACGCCCATAGATTTGAATCGCACCGGAGGTCATGCCGATATCCAGAAGGACCCCCTGATAACCATGATTTCTGCCGTCTACTTTTCCTTCAAACTGATAAATGGCACCGGCAAAAGCATTCGTATATACAACCGCTTTTTGTGCTTCTGCAGCCCATTCTTCCACATACTTCATGATATTGCCATACAGGTAAATGGCCCCTTCATTCTTATATAAATCTGCTGAAGCACCATTATCCAGTTCCTTGCTGCCCTGTACAAGTATCATTTGAATCCAGTCCGACAATTGTACCTGCATCACATCCGCATAGTTTTCCCGCAAATGCTGTCTGAATGTCTCATTGGCCAAACGGATTTTTGTGCCGGTTTCTGTGCGTTTCAAATCGAGCAGACACCCCAGTTCATACATAATCGTCAACATTTCCATTGGCATTTCTCTGTATCCCATCAGAAAAGTAATCTGACTCAGAGAAAGCGGTGTATACGCATTAACAATCAATGTCAGAAACTGTATTGTCTTTTTAAACACTTTTTCACCATAAATCACCTGAAGCTTCTGAAGAAATAAACTGAGTCTATATTCATTGTCCATTTCCAACAAATCTCTGACGCTGATCTCCATCCCCATCAGACTGACAAACAGCTTCAGGCCGACATAATTTCTGCCTGTCCGGTTGATAATCGCCTCTGCCTGATCATACGCTGTGGAAGGCAGTAATTTTTTCAGATATCTTTGAAGATTCTCCTCGTGCTCTGTGCTTTTTCTGTCCACAGTATAACTTTCTGTCAAACTTAAATGTTCTATCCTTTGACTGACAAACTGACTCAACGGTTCCTCCTCACCGGTTCTGCAGGTCAATAATATATAGACATTCTCTGCCAGCTGCTGCGGTGCCGGAATATAGTCAAAGATTGTATGTCCCGTTTCCAAAATCCGGTCGGCAGTGATCTCATCCAGACCATCAATCACCAGCAGAAGTTTTTCCTTAAACTGCATTTTATCATAAATTTCCTGATAAAATCCCAGATAATCTGACATTTGCTGTGCCGGATCTTTACCCGTCAACGACAATGTACGCAACTCCTTCTCACTGCCTTCAATATTCTTTTGTGCATCTCTGTTTTTAGAAAATAAGGCCGTATTGCAGACTGCGACAAAATCATTGGTACTGCGAAATTCCAGACGGTTACAATAATAACAGCGTACCACCACATCCATCCATTCGTCCCGGCTGTCATCACCATGAATCAACTGATCAATGCTGCTGACAAAAGCGGTTTTCCCCATGCCTCGTTCCATCTTCAACATAAAGACGCCGCGGTCATAATCATTCAGGCAATGCGCCAGCCACCCATCCAGATTATCCATCGATGTGAAATTCTCCGCAAGATTCAGCTCGTTCAGATACTGATTATCTGATGAAAAAACAACATCTGCAACCGAATTTTCCGGCAAATATTTCCCTTCTCCTGTTAATTCGCGATATTTTTTTAAGAAGAACTCTGACTGCACGACAATTTTTCTTCCCTTCACATAATCCAGGGCATCTATCACAAGACGCCAGGAATTCATACTATCAAAGAAATATATGTCTCCTTCCTGAACAAATATGTATGGACGCAGATCAAAGATCAACTGACTAAAGGATGCCTCCAGCGTCTGTCCTTCAAAACTGCACACCGTTATTTCATCCCATTTAGGGAGCGAATACCCTTTCAGCTTTTTTCCACCCAGCATGATGTTCAATTCTGTATAAAAACTTTCCGTTTCCATGCAATGTTTGTTGATGGCTGTCGAATACTTTTTGAAATCTTCTGCGTACTGCATAATATCTCCGGCCACAGCACCGTGACCGATCCTTGTATTACGCCAGTTCACAACACCGGTGCGATTATATAACTGCAAAATACTTCTCAGTACCTGATAAAGCGGTTTTGCCGCCTCATCCTTCTGCAGGATTTTGCGCAGATCATTCCCATAAGCTGCCCACTGGCCAAGACTCAACGGATGTGCAATCAATGTCTCAAGACAGCGCTTTCCTTCCTCCGGCTCCCTTTTGCTTTCGATATAAGCCGTACCAACAAGTATCGGGAACTTAAGAAGGACTTCCAGCACATCCTTCATTTCAAAAAACGCGCCAAAGAGCTGGCCTTTTTCCAATAATTCATAAAAACGATGATATTCATGTGCGATAAAAAACGGGAACTGTGTTTCCACACATTTTTTGATTTCTGACTGATTGTCGATATAGGCCATAATTCTGTCTTTGTTCATCTTTTGTTTTCTCCTTTATTCGCCGACATTCCGATCAAGCGCTTTTCTTTTGCTCCGCCAGTATCTGACCGCTGAATCTTTGCATACAACCAACGCCACAAAGCCAATCAACACAACAATAACAAGAATGATAGGATATGCGATATTTTCCCGACACAAATTCATCAGACTGCCTGCTTCTTTAATTTCATTGAGAAATCCAATGCCATCCGCAAAGGCAGATAAAATGGCCAGCAGTGACAGAACAGCAACACCCACAGATAATTTATCTTCTTCCTGTTGTCTTTGCAGCAGCTCCGCATTTTCCTTCTCCTGCCTGCGCTGTTCCTCCTGGGTTTCCAGCAATTCCTCCAGGAAATCAACACCGGCTGTCAGACTCTGTATTTCTTCCCTCAAACGCAGATTTTTCTTGGCAAACTGATAAAAATCGTTTTGCGTCTGCATCTGACTGACAGAAGTATGTACGCTCTTTAATAAAAAAGTGTTGATTTCTGCCTGAATTTTTTTCAGTTTTAAGTTATAAGCTTCCGGTGCCTTCAGATAGTCCTTCGCATCTGCCGACAGTTCATACTCGATTTTTTCCGAAAAATGAATGAGTGAATAGAGCTGATACAGCAGCAATATGTAAATCATAAAATAATCTCTTCGTACGTTATCTGAAAGATTTGTCTTTAAATAATGCCGATTCTCCTCATTTTTGTACACATAACATCCGCATCCGCTATTGCATACATACCAATAGGCATCTTTAAATGGCTGATAAACATATTCTGACACATCCGGTGAACGCAGAAAATTCTTATTATGCCCTGCTGTCAGAAAATCCGCTCTGTCCAGGAGCATCTGCTTGCGCTGTCCTTCATCTGACTGTGCCTCTGCTTCCTGTTCAAAGGAAAAATAATTGTACAGCAGCGCCCGCCGCGGTCCATTTGTTTCACTCTGCCCTTTTTTGCCCCTTTTACTCTTAATCCCTTCCATCATATAGAAAGAAATCCCACAGTCCAGTACCTGCAATTTCTCATTCATCCACTGCGGAATTGAAAAACTCTCTATTTCCCTGAAACTGATATATGCTTTTACCTCTGACTCGTTCTGTTCCAGTCTGGTCAGGCAAAAATCAATCCGCTCATTTTCTTTCTTCTCCAATACAGGCGTCTCGGTGTGCTTCTCAAAATCCGCACACAGATAAACATTTTTACCTGAAAGCGCCGGCACACGATGATAAACTTCAATTAGTTGCCCGGTTATTGGTGCTTTCTCTTCTCTTATCTGAAGTATCGGCTGTTTTTCCTCTTCCTTTCCGCTGTTTTCTTCTTTCAAATTTGGATGATCCGAAACAATAAAACTTTTTTTACCTGCCACACGATAAATAAAATGCTCACGTTTATTTAATCCAAAGGTCTGCAGTTGATCTTCATATTCAATCAGTGTATCTACAGGCAGTTCTGTATCTTTGAAATCTATCTCATACCAGAATAAACCAATTCCGGTCCGGAATAAGTAAATACCACTATCTGAAATGGACACATATCTCGCCTCATTCTCTCTCAATTTGAGCCATAAATTAATTTTAGCTGATTGTCTGTTCTGTCTCCAGACTCCACCCTGTTTCTCTTTTTCATCTTTTGCATAATTAACCGTCTGGTAAATATGTCGATAAACATATCGGCAGGCCACTTGTCCCGGTTCCCATTCATCTGAGGCCTCAGACAATTTCCTGCAAACCTCTTCATATGCCCCATCAAAATAAAAAGGCACAATATAGCGCATCATCCGATCTCCGGCCATTTTTCTTCCCTCTTTCTCATATGCGTCTGTTGATTAAAGACGCTCTTATTTTTCATTCGAATGTATTCACCTCCGAATGTCTTCATCTCGGTCTTTTTGCTGCCAGATAGTATTTTCTTCCCCGGTTTTCGCCTTCGGCCCTGAGATAACCTCTGTCCACCAGCCCATTTAGCAGGCTTCTGGCAGCTGTCGTCCCCACATGGACGATTTCCCTGGCAGCCGCATTCGTCAGCCAATCATGTGTTTCCAGATAGGTCAGAATCATTTTTTCATTCTTATTAAAATCAACATCCACTGGTTGTATTGATTTAATCCTGCCGCCGGACACCCATACTGTCACACCGCCTTTGTCCAACTGCCATGAAACATCCGATACTTTCTGAAGTCCGTTTCCTATGCCATCTGTACAGCCCATATAATAAAGAATGCGGGCAATCAGAGGATTTCGCGGCACCGGCCTCTGTTCTCTGCTCGTAAAATCTTCCACTTCATATCCCTCCGGAAAGGCCCCCGGATTAAATATCTCGATATGATCCGCAAAAATCAACACTTCATTGCATTGGGTACTGTTGAAATCTCTATGTACAAAAGCATTGATGAGCAATTCATGCAGTATTTTCTCTGAATACCCCTCTGTTCGTTCTAAAATAAAACGCTCAGCTGCCCGAATTACCTGCAAAATCGCGCCTTGCGCGCGCTGCGACTCCGTAATCTTATGTCTTGTTCCATCCCTACAAACGGCCATCTGCAGTTCACACAGACCCGGTTCGTCAAAGAAAACAGCTGCACCTTTTTTCAGATACCCCTGTCTCGTCATAAGCATCTGACGCAATGCTTTGGAATTTTCTCCGTCAGCTGCAGCAATCCGCCCAAAATCCTGAATCTGATGTATCATATTTTCAATCTCATTACTGCCTGTATCTGCTGCTGTCCACTCGGAAGGCTGTTCCTCCCATGAGATACTATCCGTTTTTTCTGCCAGACGTACCTGATTCACATGCATAGCTTTCTCCCCTTTCTCTCCATATAAAATCTGCTTTTACCGCGCTTGTGCACGCCAATCATCTTCCTTTTTCTTCCAGTCTCCGATAGCAGCCTCCGCTAAGGCAATCTGTGCCGCTATCCAGTCCTTATCCACATGTCGGCCGTAAACCGCTGTCAAATGATACCCGACACATCCCGTACCATCATCCAGATAAAAACTTCCCCAGGCTTCCTGATTTAAGGCCATACATGTTTCCAGGGTATCC
>NZ_JBBMEK010000150.1:0-7981 GCF_040096555.1 Coprococcus intestinihominis
TGCTATGGCCGATGCTTTTGATTCTCTCTTATTCGTCGGCGGAGATGATATTTCCGATGCTATGGCTTTCCGTTCCATTCAGCTGTTTCTTGTCTGGCTTCCGCTTTTTTTGTCCTCCTCCTCCGAAAGAGGGCATCAAAAAAACAGGCCTGACGCCTGTTTGGAACATTTGCAAAATGCATGTATTTTATCCGGACTGGCCTGTTCTCATACCGGCCTCGGCCTTTCTCATATCCTCTCACAACAATTATGCTGTGAATTTCGGATATCGATGTCTGCCTTGCAGGCACTCCTGATACCCCGTCTGCTCCTGTATTATGGCAGTGATTCCACACATCTCTCCGGAAAAGCCTGGACGGTTTCTGCCTCCGCCTGCTCTGCTGATAACTATTTAAAAATGCTGGCTGCCATCAATCCATCCTTCGACGGAAACCGACGGGCAGCCGATATACTGGCCGAAAAAATTGACACACTTCTTGATGATGCCCATCTCCCGACCAATATTAAGAGCTGCCATATCCGAGAAAAAGACTATCTTCAGCGCATAGAGGACCTGGCTCTGCGCAGTTTTGAACAGTTATCCGCCATCTGTGCCGATGCCGGATCCGGATATCCGCTGGTCAGTGAAATTGTCCGGATTCTAAAGGATATCTATTAGATTCTGCCTGTAGATCCAAAACCGCCTGCACCGCGCTCTGTCTCATCCAGTTCCGCTGTCTCGACAAATTCTGCTGTCAAAAACGGTGTTATCACCATCTGTGCAATACGTTCACCGTTCTCAATCTCTGCCGGCTGATTGGAATGATTATGCAGAGCAACCATAATCTCGCCTCTGTAATCCGCATCAATAACCCCTACCTTGTTGGCTGGTGCCAGACCTTTCTTGGTTGCCAGCCCGCTTCGCGCATAAATAAGCCCTGCATAACCTTCAGGGATTGCTGCACTGATGCCTGTATGTACCAGATAGGTCTCACCCGGTGCGATTGTCACTGCATGATCCATACATGCATACAGATCCGCACCTGCTGAAAACGCTGTTCCGTATGTTGGAATGATTGCTCTGTCATCCAGTTTCTTTATATTCACCTGCTGTTTCATCTTCATCTCCTCCTAATTCTCTCTGACCTCAACATGAACATATTCCTTCGGCTCCCAGAGGACAATATGACCCTCTTTCAATGAGGGCTGTACTTCTATAATTCTCTGGTTCGATGAGCCCTTAAACTGCAGGCTCGGGCTCTTGAGTGCCTCTTTAAACTCGCCGTCCACCAGCACATCAATATAAGACAGCATCTCTTTTGTCTCTTCCCACTGCTCTGCCATTCTTCCGAGAATATCCTTTTCAAAATCATAGCCTGTATAACACCAGATATTCTTCTCCGGGAATCTTGCCTTTACTTTTCTCAAGAGTGGAAGCAGTCCCTGCTGGTTCACATGCTCAAAGGGCTCCCCGCCAAGCAGACTCAGACCCGCAATATAAGATTTGTCCAGATAATCCAGTACCTGTTTCTCCGTTTCTTCTGTAAATGGCTTTCCGTAATGAAAATTCCATGTCTCCTCGTTAAAACATCCTTTGCAGTGATGCGTACATCCGCTGACAAAAAGCGACACACGAACGCCCTTGCCATTGGCCACATCGCAGTATTTAATATCTGCGTAATTCAAATTCATCAACCTTCTATTCAGTAAATATATTTGTTCCGGCCGTGATCACATCGCCCCGACCCGATTCACATTCTGTGCCAGCTGTACAGACATGCATCCTTATCATTATATGAGAAAACAACATGAACCGCAAGCAGCAAATTTATGAATAATACCTCTGCGTTAATTTATCCTGCGTTAATTTATGGATTGCATTTCTTGCATGGATCATATCCCTGAGCGATCAGATCATCCCTGGAACCTGTGTATTCCTTTTTATTTGACGCTTTCATCTGCTTCACACCAGAACAGGACGGATAATGAAACTTCTTGGTATTCGTATTCAATATGTACTCTGTCCCTGTGCTGACCGGTGCGCTTGTCTCCTTGACGAATTCTGTCTGAACCGCAGCCTGCTGTGTACCGCTTTTTTCTGCGGCTGACTGGCTGACTGCAGAATTGCCGCCGGAACTGCTGTCGGAATTTCCCTTTTCTGAAGACAGCCAGCTGTCACCGGTTGCATAGTCTATTGTAATTCCCGGCTGAACATTGTACGCATAAACGCAGAAGCAAATACCGTCGCCTTCATCTTCGACAGAATATCCCTCCATCAGTACGCCATCCGCTACAAGATTATCGCCCGTAAATATAGGTGTCACTCTATAAAGCACATGGTTATCTGTTTCTTTCACGTAATCGGCCACCATATTCTCAAAAGGCAGCATCCCGTCCACATTCAGATAACGTGTACCGGTAATAAGATTCTGCTGATTGGCATTCTCAGCAGTCAGCTGATAGCCAATCAGATGACAGCGATTGTACAGCGACTTGCCGTCCACATTGTCATATTTAACTGAATGCCATCCTGTGGGCTTCACTTCGCTGATGCTACCGCGCTTCTCTGTAGGCATTGTCTCAAGGCAGACATTGGCATAAGCCACCCCGCAGCGTCCAAGCGCATCCAATTCACTGTAATTCTCAAAAGCTTCTGTTGTCAGATTATCCGATGTAAAATAGGGTTCATTATTGTTGACAGCTGTATATGGTTCCCCGGAATATGCCGGAACATCTGCTGCATTAAATGCTGATGCGGTACCGGTATGAACCACTTTTTGCTTTGAGTCATCCGACTGGACTTGTGCAGCATCCTGTATCTCTGTTTCAGCTGCTGTCTGTATCTCTGTTTCATCCCCAGGATCATTCTCCGCAGATTCCGTCTGAACCGTCTCAACATAAGATTCTGTTTCTGAATCTTCTGCTTTCAGCATAACCTGGGTTGCTGCACCAGATCCGCAGCCAACCAGCATGCACAGACACAACAACAGCGTCAAAAAATAACTTAACTTATTGTTTCGCTTATTGCTTCTCATCGTTCATAAACCTCCATCGTTATCTTCTCATGAGAAAATCCCACGAACTCCTCTTCCTGAACCTTAGTCATTTTGGAAATGTCAATATCCAGATGCTGATCTGCCGGATAAACACGATTCCATTTAAAAACGATGCATTCATCTATTTTGTCAAAATAAGTCGCCAGCGGCTCTTTCTCGACAAAACACAAATCCTGTACTCCTGCTTCCTCCAGATAATTCTCAGACACTGCAATTCTGTTATCTTCCTGAAATATCTTAGCTGAATACGTATTCATATACACGCTGCAATCACGCTCATCAGCCATCTGCAGCACGCGCTCACAAAGCACTCTGTCCCTGCTCTGTCTGCGATGATTAAACAGCATACCTCCATTGTCATCCACGCAAACTATTACTCGCATTATTACTCCTCCATCATCTTTTTTCTGACATCCTATTGCGCTGCTTAAAATCTCTAGCGCAATTATTTTGCCAGTGCTGTCAACAACATTGGTTGTCAATAAATTCGTCCTCACACGACATAAAACCATTTGATTTATAGCCTGTTCTGATCCCCACCACTAGAATCTTCGCCTGGTGTAAGCCCCAGATAAGATGCAAACTGTTTGGCACTGGCGAAACGTTTAAAATCGCCAGCTTCTACAAGTGTGGATAAGGCAGTCTGGGTTTTCACACCAAGGAAACAGAACAAATAGCTAACTACACAAAGTATCAAAATAATTTTTTGACATTTTTAGAAATGCATGCTAATATAATTATATAAAAAGAGGGCTACCGATAGACGGTTAGTCCAATAAAGTGAATTACAAAAATAACCGCTTAGTTTACCAGACGTGGGCGGTTATTTTTGTGTCTTATTACTATCTTTACCAAATGTATATCCTATACTAAAACAGGTTAAACCGAAGCTTACTACTGCAATAAAGTCAACAATACTCATTGGCTTAGCCCTCCTTCCTTACGGATTCCCTTTCGGGTATCTATGTAATCAGAGGGTCACCGTTCTTCGTTCTACTTCTGTCGTTGCAAAACGAGTGCCACTGGCACTCTGCAACCCGCTGTTGGAGGACTAACCGCCTACCGTTATATGGCAGCACCCATATTTCAATTATATCAATTTTTAATTTTATACGCAATATGTAAAATCAGTTTATATCTAAAACTCCTCCCCTTATTACAGCAGAGGAGTTTTTTTGATGTACCAAGAAATCATCAGATAATCTTTATCTTTCCCTTCTTCGTCTGATCACCATATATCCGCCAAGACCGATCATTGCCAGTGCAGCAACCATGCCGCCGATATAAAGCATTGTACACCAAATTACTATTCGAACTGCATTACAGAGCGTTGGATGTATTATATTATCAGCTGAAACAGATGAAGGATATCATCTCTGTTCTTGAATCTAGTACATATTACGGCTCACGCATTAAATTTGTCGTTCAATTTTGAATTCACAGTTCATAGTAAAAATAAAAAGCATCTTCCACAAGCAGTTTTATAACTGTCTATGAAAGATGCCTTTGCTAGGTAATATGAATTATTGATGGTGCAATTTTGGAGTTAAATTATAATTTTAAATTTTTTTGACATTTGTTTCCATTACATTTAATCTTCCAAAATGTCATCTTTTGTATCTGTGGCATTATAATTTAAGTTTTGTATCGGTTTTTAGACTCTGAATTACAAATGCATCACTCTGGCATTAATCTCTTTCGTCTTACCCACATTCCAGAAATTCTCGCCAAGATAACCGCATGTACGTCTTGTAACATTCATCTTAGAGTGATCCTTATTGCCGCACTGCGGACATTCCCACTCAAGATCATCGTTGATCTTGATCTCGCCGTCATAACCACAGACATGACAATAATCAGACTTTGTATTAAATTCTGCATACTGAATATTGTCATAGATAAACTTGACAACTTCCTCTAATGCCTCAAGATTATGTCTCATGTTCGGAATCTCCACATAAGAAATAGATCCGCCGGATGAAATCTTCTGGAACTGGCTCTCAAATGAGAACTTGCTGAATGCATCAATCTTCTCTCTGACATCCACATGATAAGAATTCGTATAATATCCCTTATCAGTGATATCTTTAATCTCACCGAACTTCTCAAGATCGATTCTTGCAAAACGATAGCAAAGAGATTCTGCCGGTGTACCATATAGACTGAAACCGATGTTCGTCTCATCACGCCATCTGTCTGTTGCTTCCTTCATATGATTCATGACACGAAGTGCAAACTCCTCGCCCACAGGATCCGTATGACTGACACCCTTCATCAGCTTGGTTACTTCATAGAGTCCGATATAGCCAAGAGACATGGTAGAATAACCGCCATACAGAAGCGGATCAATCTTCTCACCCTTATCCAGACGGGCAATCGCACCATACTGCCAGTGAATAGGACTGACATCCGATAATGTACCCTTCAACGCATTGTGACGGCACATAAGCGCCTCAAAACATAACTGCAGACGTTCGTCCATCAGTTTCCAGAATACTTCTTCATTCCCTTTCGCCAGAATACCGATCTGCGGCAGATTAATGCTGACAACACCCTGATTAAATCGACCTTCAAACTTATAGTTGCCGTTCTCATCCTTCCAAGGTGACAGGAAACTTCGGCATCCCATACAACTGAAAACATTGCCTTCATAATTCTCACGCATCTTCTTCGCAGAAATATAATCCGGATACATACGCTTTGCAGAACACTTCACAGCCAACTTCGTAATGTAATCATATTTGCCACCCTTTAAGCAGTTGTTCTCATCCAGAACATAAATCAACTTTGGAAATGCAGGTGTTACATAAACACCCTTCTCATTCTTAATACCTTCAAGACGCTGTCTGAGGATTTCCTCAACAATCATTGCATTCTCTTCAATGTATTCGTTATTCTCATCCAGATTCAGAAAGAGTGTAACAAAAGGTGACTGACCATTGGTAGTCATCAATGTATTAATCTGATACTGAATCGTCTGAACACCGGACTTCAGCTCATCCTTCAGACGATCCTGGACAAGTTTCTCAATGATATCATCATCAAATTCATCGCCAAAATGTGCTCTATAGGCCTTTTCATACTTATCATGGCTCTTTCGCAGATACTTGCCAAGGTGCTTCAGATCAACAGACTGTCCACCATACTGACTGCTGGCTACTGCTGAAATGATCTGAGTCATCACCGTACAGGCTACCTGGAAACTCTTAGGACTCTCAATGAGCTTGCCGTTCATAACGGTACCATTGTCCAACATATCCTGAATATTGATCAGACAGCAGTTGAAAATCGGCTGTACAAAATAATCCGCATCATGGAAATGCAGAATTCCCTCTTCATGGGCCTTTGCAATCTTCTCAGGCAAAAGCAGTCGTTTCGTGAGATCCTTGGAAACTTCGCCTGCGATCAAATCTCTTTGAGTGGAAGCTGCTGTCGCATTCTTGTTGGAATTCTCTTCCATAACCTCTTTATTGCTGTTCTTAATCAAGCTCAAAATCGAATCATCTGTTGTATTGGCGCGGCGCACCAACTCACGTGTATAACGATACACAATATATCGCTTCGCTAAATCAAACTTCCCTAAGGCCATCAATTTCTGCTCGATGATATCCTGAATGTCTTCAACAAGAATTCTCTTTCTCTTTCTAGTCTCCACATAAGAAACGATCTCTTCAATCTCCTGATTCGAGATTCTCTCTTCTTCCGGAACCTCCTCATTGGCTTTCCCGATAGCAACTATAATCTTACTGCGGTTATAATTGACTTCCTGTCCATCCCTTTTGATAACAATCATAATGACCTTCCTCTCATCTATAAGAAACAATATCATGTTGTCTACAAACATAAACAACAAATTAACCACAAAATATAGTGAGAACATTCGTTCTATTTTTCAAACGCTCCGTGGACTATTATAGCACGCTTGTCATTAAAATACCATAGGAAATATCTCGAAGAATAAATATCGTCACTTTTCACGAATTTTAAAAAGTTTTTTCTGTACAGCAGATTATTAGCGAAAAAAAAGACTCTGAAATAATTTCAGAGTCTTAAAAACAATGAGACATCCGGGGTTCGAACCCGGGACACCTAGATTAAAAGTCTAGTGCTCTACCAACTGAGCTAATATCCCATCGTGCCCAGAACCGGAATCGAACCAGTGACACGAGGATTTTCAGTCCTCTGCTCTACCGACTGAGCTATCTGGGCGCATAAATAGGTAAGCGCAAGAGTGACAGAAAAGATGATAGTTGATTTGCATTTGCAAATCAACGGTCACTGAACGAGTCGAAGACTCGTGAAGTGGGTACTCTAAGCTTATTCTACTTATTGAGTTGCGGGGGCCGGATTTGAACCAACAACCTTCGGGTTATGAGCCCGACGAGCTACCGGGTTGCTCTACCCCGCGATATAATCTAATTGTCTGTTTAGACACATAAGTACCTGACAAACTATTCCATTTATCAAGTACTTCAACTGGGCGGAGGTGGATTCGAACCACCGAAGCGTGTCGCAGCAGATTTACAGTCTGTCCCCTTTGGCCACTCGGGAATCCGCCCATATCTCTATATAGTTTTTATATCGAGAAAAGCCGATGATCGGACTCGAACCGATAACCTGCTGATTACAAATCAGCTGCTCTGCCAATTGAGCCACATCGGCATCAATGGAACCTATAGGGCTCGAACCTATGACCCTCTGCTTGTAAGGCAGATGCTCTCCCAGCTGAGCTAAGATTCCATATGAACGACCCAGACGGGACTCGAACCCGTGACCTCCGCCGTGACAGGGCGGCGCTCTAACCAACTGAGCCACTAGGCCATCAAAGGTATGCACCTTCAAAACTGCATATCAACTAAACACATTCTCTAGAACCATTTTGGTCAAGCCCTCGACCGATTAGTAACAGTCAGCTCCGGACATTACTGCCCTTCCACCCCTGCCCT
>NZ_JBBMEK010000151.1:0-7964 GCF_040096555.1 Coprococcus intestinihominis
TTTTGAAATTTTATTTGGCGGATACGCCACACCGACGAAATGCGTAGCATTTTGGAGGTTAGCTCTGAACAGTTACGGGAATTTTTATAATAAAGCATTATATCACAGAAGTTGAAAAACAGAATAAGTTTTCTGAAAAAAAGACAAGATGTTTTTTATATTAAAGCGATAATGTTTTTATTTTTCCAGAGTCAGATGAGCAAATGTTTGATTATTATGAGAGTATATTGCTGAAAGTTATGCGTGCAAGTCGATTACTATCACAAGTGCTAGTGCAATTCTTTAGTGTTTCATTTAAAATAAATAACGGGTAATTTTGATATTTTTGGGTGTTAGCAACTGCGAAAAGAAATAAATAAGAAATGGAGGAATGAAGATGAGAAAGAAAAGATGGATGAGTATCATGCTTGTGCTTTGTATGATATTGACGTTATTGCCAATCAATACAGCTTATGCAGATGAAGCCGATACTCAAAAAGATGCCAATCAAGTTGAAGAAGTTCAATCAGATGAAGACATTGTAATGCAGACCGAGCAGGTAGAAGAAGTGAAGCCAGATGAAAGTGTTGCAATGCAGGATGAACAGGCAGAAGAAGCTGAACCAGATGAAGATGCTGTAATGGAGGAAACAGTAAAACCTGCAGTTAGGATGTTAGCACCAGCGGCAGTCTCTCCAGCGGCAGTCTCTCCAGCGGCTTCGCCTGAAAAAATTAAAGAGATAGAGCTGAATTTGAAGCCAGTAACTGAAATCACAAATATCAATGATTTTAAATCAATCACGTATTCTCCATCAGATAAAATGACTTTGAAAGAAGTTATTGTATATGAAGGGTATGATAAAGTAACGGGTCCGATTGCTTCCGTATATAATTCTGATAAGGCCTATACAGTTATGTATAACTTTGAGTACGATAAGAACGCGTATAGCCTTGACTCTTCTTATAGTAAAGTAAAAATAAATTCCAAGTATATACAGGACTGGAATTGCAAGTTCCGTTGGGGGTGCGCTCTACAGGTTTGTGTGTCTTATCCAAGTCTGAAAGATACAGTTGGTGTAACCTTTAAGCCAAGAGACCAATGGAGTGGTAAAATTTCCAGTATGTATGTTGGTCATAATCTGGGTGCTGCCTATGATGTTTGGCTTAATTATTACAATGGGTTAAATCAAACTGATAAAAGCATTGGTAGTAATGCAGCATATGATCCAACAAAAGATTATAGTGTATGTATTACCATTACTGGGAAAGATCATGCTGTTACCATTTCGCCTGATTTAACAAAGGATGATGTCACAATTAATTATGGCATGATCTGGAAAGTTGCCTGGGATGATGATAATAGTTATACAAAAATCTATGTGAACTTCCCAAGGGAAGAAGACAGCGAATATACCGTCAAAGCCAAAAATGCTGAAATAACGAATGAAGCAGGGGAACCTGTTTCTAAAGCAAAAGCAGGGACTGTCCTTACCGTGAAGCTCAAGGATCTTGAGAAAGGATACGCTTTTGAGAAATGGGCAGTTGATGATAATAGTACAGATGTGGAGTTTCAGAATGTGAAGAGTACGACAACAACATTTGTTATGCCAAAAGGAGAAGTTTACATTTCTCCAGCTACTCTTCGGATAGCTAATGTGTATTCTAAAAAGTTGACTTATAACGGAGAAGAACAAACTGGGGTATATTTACATGATGTGTATGGCGGCGGTTCATCTATCGGCACACTTACCGGACATAAAGCGACAGAAGCAGGTACCTACACTGCCAGGGCTAGTTTAAATAAAGGCTATATTTGGTCTGATGGCACTACAGAAGACAAGGATATTGTATGGACGATTGATAAAGCTGATCGAGATGGCCCAAGACAATTAGCCGGTGCCATGCCAACAAAGGAAGGAGCCAACGATGGCCGTATATTAGCAACAACAACGGAAATGGAATACCGAAAAGTTGGCACAACTACATGGAAAGATTGCCCGGATGAAGAGGTTACTGGACTATCTCCGGGAGACTATGAAGTAAGATATAAAGACACCAAATCTTACAATAGAAGTATAGCCATAATCTATACTGTTCCAATATGGGGACCAAAGACATGGATAACATGGATTGAAAATGGAACACCAGATGGAATACAGTTACCAAAAAATGCTACGATTACCATTACTGCAAACCCACCTGAAAAAGGCAAAGAATTTGACAAGTGGGTTCCCAATGCATCAAGTAATGTAAAGTTCGAGGATGAAAAGAGCGAAGTTACAAAAATGACGGTATTAGGAGGAAACGTAACTGTTAGAGCTACATACAAAGATAAAGAAACACCGGGGGCTTTGAAATACGATCTAAACGTAATTAATGGTCAGGGTACTGGAAAATATGCAATTAATAAAACAGTAGAAATCACTGCAAATCCAGCTCCAGAAGGTAAAGAGTTTGATAAATGGGTTGTAGTAGAAGATACGGTAGCGGTAGCAGATATAACAAAACCGAAAACTACCCTTACAACAAAAGGTGTTGATGCATGGGTTGTAGCTACATATAAAGATATTGGATCCGTTGCTGTCGATCATACATTAACAGTCGTAAACGGAAGCATCTCTGGCAGCTCTAATCCGGGAAAATTTAAGCGAAATGAAGAGGTAACTCTCTATGCTAAAGAATTCAAAAACTTTGATAAATGGGTTGTGACATCAGGATCCGTTGTGGCTATACTTCCAAACGAAAATACGCTTAATGTAACTATCATAACATCCGACGAAGATACGACGATTGAAGCAACTTGTAAGAGCGATGCATCAGTACATACACATACATATGGAGCATGGAGCAATGATGATGCAGATCACTGGCATGAATGCACAGATGCTGCTTGTACAGATAAGGCAGGAAGTGTAAAAGACAAAGCAGCTCATATATATGACGATGATGCAGACACAACCTGTAATGTATGCGGATACGTTCGCACAGTAACACCACCGGCTCCGGTACATACACACACATATGGAGCATGGAGTAGTGATGATGCAGATCACTGGCATGAATGCACAGATGCTGCTTGTACAGATAAGGCAGGAAGTGTAAAAGACAAAGCAGCTCATATATATGATGATGCAGCAGACACAACCTGTAATGTATGCGGATACATTCGTACAGTTACACCACCGGCTATAACACCGGATTACAAGTTCCTGGAAGGAGCAAATGGTAAGTGGACAAAGAGCAGTGATAAGAATCTTGCTTTCCGTGCAAATGGTGAATTCTCTAAATTTACAGGAGTAAAGGTTGATGGAACGAAGATTGATGCTGATAAGTATACAGCAGTTTCAGGTTCCACAATAGTAAATTTAAAGAAAGAGTATCTTGAAACATTATCTGTTGGTAAACACACATTGACTGTTGCGTATACAGATGGTGAATGCAGTACTGAATTTGAAATTAAAGCTGCAAGTACTACAAAGAAGGATACTACTGATAAGGAGAATAAATCATCTAAAACGACTGCATCCAAACTAGATAATGCAAAAACACCGAAAACAGGAGACAACAGTAATATATTACTTTGGATTACACTGTTATTTAGCAGTGGAGTGATGTTAATGGGAAAAGCATTTGCAAACAAAAAGAGAAAACAGGATAGATAGGATTTTCTTCATAGTCACAAGAACTGCCTCTTGGCCAAAATGGTCAAGAGGCAGTTCTTTTAATCTATAGTTTTCTTATTGTAGAATAATCTTACGGATAGGCGGTGTTTCTTCATCGGAAAGTATCAGACAACTGTTGCCGATGAAGTAATGAAAAATAGTGAAAAAATAGTGTATTTTTACTGTTTTTCTCCGGCAATCACCAGATATTCATAGGTTGGACGGAAATCGGTGTTGTCGCATTGCTGGCGATATTGCATGAAAATGCGATCCATAATATGCGGTATTTCTGTTTCAATCGGTTCAAACAGGATGATCAGATACTGCATGGAACTGTAACGGGTACAGATATCCACACGGCGAATCTTCTGGCGGATAGCCTTTTCTATACATTCCAGAGCCTGTTCAATGGCTTCTATATTCGGAATCGTATCGATAGCTGTTTCCATGGTGACCATCACAAGATAACAATGACATTGGCTGCGAATACTGAGCTGACTCATATACTCATATTGACGGGCAAAGTCACGGTAATTCAGATCCATGGCACCGATGTAGGTGCCGCTTTCCCGCAGGGATTTGGCTACGAGCTGAAGATCTTTGCCAGTACTGGAGGTAAGAAGTTCTTTACGGTCAATCTGCTGATAGAAGAAGAACTGATTTTTACCGTTCTGTTTGACATAATATAAAGCTTTATCCGCTTTCTGGTAACAGTTTTCAAAGTTATCACCGGCTGTGCACATACAGATTCCGGCGGAAAGCGTAGCACTTCTGATTTCGATATCTTTGGAAATGGCCAAACGGAACTGATCGAAGAGTTCCTGCATTTGTGTTGTGACAGAATCATGAGTTGCTTTCGGCAAAAACAGCAGAAATTCGTCGCCGCCCAATCGACAGGCGACGCCCTCATCGGAGTAGCGTGACAATAGATTGCCCAATAGTTTCAGTGCCCGGTCTCCGGCTTTGTGTCCGTGGATATCATTGATCTTTTTCAGATTATCCATATCAAGGAAAATGAGGTATCCGTCGGATTGCTGCATCAGTTCCGCCGTCAGGCGCTCACCGAGATTTCGCATCGGAAGTGTGGTGAGCAGGTCGTAGTTCTTGGCATATTCCTGTGCCTTAATTGTGATCACTACATCCGAGATGAATTTGCTGATGGTTCGATGGTCATCCGCAAGATTAGAAGTACTGCTGCTTTCTGAAAAGTCATCCAGATCAGGAATCTGATTTTCGGTTAGCAATGTCAGAAATATATCTGCAATTTCAGGGTCGAATTGTGTGCCCTTGTTTTTGAGGATTTCTTCATAGATTTCATCCTGAGACAGAGCATTACGGTAAATGCGACGGGAATTCATGGCATCGTAACAATCAGCAACAGCGATAATACGGGCATAAATCGGAATTTCAGTGCCTGCAAGACCGTCAGGATAACCGCTTCCGTCATAGTGTTCATGGTGATTTCTTGTCACTTCGGCAACATGTGGGATCAGCGTGACATCTTTGAGGATTTCGGCACCGATAATTGTATGTTTTTTCAGAAGATTATCTTCATCCTCTGTCAGTTGGGTCGGTTTGTTTAAAACAGAATCCGGGATACCGATTTTGCCGATGTCATGCAGATGTGCGGCATGTTTCAGGTTGGTGATTTCATCCTGTGACCAGCCGAGTTCTTTGGCAATTAATGCGGCATATTCCGCCACACGGTAAGAATGACCGCGGGTGTATTCGTCTTTGGCCTCAATTGTTGTTGCAAGGGTCTGCATCATCTGCAGAGATATGCGTTCTGTTTGCTGTTTGCTTTTTTCAACTTCAATTTTCTGACGGTGCAATTCCATATCCTGAAGGTTTCTGAGGGTTCGGATGATATTGACAAAAAGCAGGATGATCATGCCAATGCCGATGAACAATCCGGATATGCTGGTAACAAAATAAACAGAAATCGCTTCTATAGAGATACATATGATGGATGCCAACAGCCCCAGAAGAAGAAGCCGGTCTGATTTGCGGCGGCTGCTGCGCATATAAATAAACAAATGGATAAATACAACGACAAGTATCGAACAAAGGATGATTTGTCCGATTGGAAGCGTTTCAATATAGTCTGCAATGCCAAAAAATGTCAGAATGGAACAGACAGCGAAATCCAAAAGCGCCAGACCCCCGAGGATGGTATACAATCTGCGATGAAGCTGCTTCTGGATGCTGTCTGCATAGAGCAGAATCGGAATCGGACACAGAAGAATCATGACAAAGCAGAGCGAACCCAGAGCGGAGGCATTTGGAACTAATATCTGCCGCAGTTTGGATTCTCCCATCATCCAGACACCGCCCATTATCATACACCAGCCGAGGTATTCCATATCAAAACTGGAATGATAGATCATGCCGAGTGCCAGGCTGAAAAGGATCGTTACCAGACCGGTAAAAAAGATGAAAATGGCAATATAAGTTGCAGGTCCGTATTGATTCAAAATATTGAGCCAGATATCTGTTTTGTCACCGCAGAGAACCGTATTGACAACACCGGAATAATTATAAGTATGGGTTGTCAGCTCGATGCGGAGTTCTTTGCCGGCATCGGCCTCCGAAGTCTCACAGAAAATATAACGGCTGGCAGAGTTTTTGCCGGTCAGTCGTGTCTCGCTGGTGTTGTAAGAAGCGCGCAGTGTGCCATTGATATAGAATTTGACATCCTGAAGGGAGGAACGAATGGCCATGGTATTCTCGTGATAGTCTTCCGGAAGACGTGTGGTAAGTACCATTGTCTCACCCACAGGCAGATCATATCGCCCTGGGACAGTAATTTCTTCAGATGTTTCATCAGACTTCTCCCAGGTAAAAGTACCGGTGTAGATCATGGAATCTGAATTAACATTCAGTCGGCGTTCATCGACACCGAAAAACTGCATGTAAGTAAACCAGCCGAGAATGGCAAACATTAAAATATAGAAAAAAATCCGGGATACCCGGGTGGCATCCGGGGGATTTTGGTGGGACATAATCAATTCTCCTTATGTTAAGAACAAAATACGGCAAAAAGTGTTTTTTATATCATAGCATTTATTCAGAGTTTTGTACATTGTTTGTGATTTATATTGGGTTAAATGGCGGACAGCCCACTGTATCGATTATTTATCCAGTTTCTCTTTTTCAATATTCAGCATATCAATATTGATGTTGTTTTCGCTGGCGGTTTTGTTAACCCATAGATTCAGCGCATCAATGGCTACAGACACTTTGTCCAGCTTGTGGCTGATAAATGCAAAATCTTTAATTTCATCATCTGTGATCTTTCCGTCGCGGGCAATCTGGATCAGACGGCCTGTGAGTGGATTGATCTCATCCAGACTGGCTATTGTTTCCAAAATGATGCTTGAAAGTTCGGACATTTCGATTTCAGGTACATAGCGATAGCCAATTTCACATTTGTGGGAACAATAATAATTGCAGAGATCCGGTCTTTTATAACAGTCAGCCATCTGAACAATGTCATAAGGTGTCGGATCCTGAAGATTGTATTCGATTTTTTCAATTCGTGAAGCAGAAACACCGGTCATCATTTCACTGGCCTTTTCTCTTGTCAGTTCACATTCTTCACGGCAGATCTGATAGATGTTTTTGTTTGCTCTTGTCGATTGTCTTCCCATTGTAAAATCCCTCTTTATGGTTTATACTCCAAAACGGAGAAATAAACAGTGTTATTTCTATATGTTCAAAGTTTATTTTTATTGCTCTCTTTATTATAATAGAAGCATAGCATTACAGCAACGGCTAATTTATCTGTGATGGTTATTTGAAATAAGTGAAAATTTCAAAATCGTTATTATGAGAGATAGAAGGGGAGAAGAATATGTTAACGTTGTTATTTATTATTTGTTTTTTTGCGGTTTTTGGAAAACTGTTGATGTTTGGTATTAAAGCTGCCTGGGGAATTTCAAAATTCCTGCTGACGATTGTCCTGCTTCCGGTTATTCTGATCGGATTGGTTGTGGGCGGTCTGATCTATCTGGCATTCCCGATTCTAATCGTTGTGGGAATTGTCGGATTGCTGCTGTAATGCAGTAATCATAAAATCATGCAGGGAAAAGCAGAAAGAGAGAAAGAAAATGGCAGAAGAAAAAGACAAGCAGAAACTGGCTCGGCCGGTTTTATTGAGACCGCATCATGGTATGTGCCTTGCTTATTTTAAAGGTGAAGGTTACAGTGATGGTTTTTCGGCGCATATGAAAGAAGTATTGGATGAATTGCAGAAAGGGATGGATGTACAGCTGTATGTAGGGACAGATGAAATCTGTTCTGCCTGTCCGAATAATCGGGAGGG
>NZ_JBBMEK010000152.1:0-7954 GCF_040096555.1 Coprococcus intestinihominis
GTGACGACCAGCAGGTCGCTAACATGTCTCTGGAGGAGATGTCGAAAGCAAACAATTTCCACAAGAGCTTTCCTCAGTATTCAGTTACACCTCTTACAGGACTTCCGCATCTGGCCGAATATCTCGGACTTAAGAAACTTTATGTAAAGGATGAATCCTATCGATTCGGTCTGAATGCTTTCAAGGTTCTCGGCGGTTCTTATGCAATCGCACGATACATGGCACAGCAGCTCGGCAAGGATGTCAGCGAAGTTCCTTATGATGTATTAACTTCTGAGAAACTCAAGGAAGACTTCGGTCAGGCAACATTCTTCACAGCAACAGACGGTAATCACGGCCGCGGCGTTGCATGGGCAGCGAATAAGCTTGGACAGAAATGCGTAGTCAGAATGCCGAAGGGCACAACACAGACTCGTTTAAATAATATTGCAAAGGAAAATGCAACAGTTACTATTGAGAATCTTAACTACGATGAATGTGTTCGTATGGCTGCGAAGGAAGCGGCTGAAACAGAACACGGCATCATGGTTCAGGATACAGCCTGGGAAGGTTACGAAGAGATTCCTACATGGATCATGCAGGGTTACGGCACACTCGCACTTGAAGCTGATCATCAGTTAGAAGAAGACAACTGCCGTCCAACACATATCTTCATTCAGGCAGGCGTTGGCTCACTGGCCGGTGCAGTTGTTGGTTACTTCGCCAACAGATTCAAAGAGAATCCGCCGATCATGACAGTTGTTGAAGCCAAGGCTGCAGACTGCCTCTTCCGCTCTGCTTCCAAGGGTGACGGCAGCCGCGTAGATGTTACAGGCGATATGCTCACAATCATGGCTGGTCTTGCCTGCGGCGAACCAAACACTGTATCATGGGATATTCTTCGCAATCATGCAGATGCATTCGTATCTTGTCCTGATTGGGTAAGTGCCAACGGTACACGTATTTACAGCTCACCAATGAAAGGTGACGAAAGAGTTATCTCCGGTGAATCCGGTTCCGTTACAATGGGTCTGGTTGCAGCGATCATGACAAAACCTGAATTAAAGGAACTCAAGGAAGCACTGAAACTGGATGAGAATTCTCAGGTACTTCTGGTTTCTTCTGAAGGCGATACAGATCCTGACCGTTATCGTGAAATCGTATGGGAAGGCTTATGTGGCACCGACAAAGAACCATTTGCTGATCTTCAGGAAAACTAAGCATTCGTTTTAACTGCCTTTGACAGTTATTACATATAAATAGAGAAACAATTTTGCAACGTTACAATATATAAACATTATGGAGGGTAAAAAATGTTAGACTTTAACAAAATCAAAGAAGTAGCACAGGGCTATCAGGCTGATATGACAGCTTTCTTACGTGCCATCGTTAAGAATCCTGGCGAAAGCTGTGATGAAAAGGCGCATGTAGAGACAATTGCTGCTGAGATGAAGAAACTGGACTTCGACGAAGTTGTCATCGATCCACAGGGCAACGTCATCGGTTACATGGGTACAGGCGACAAGATCATTGCTTTCGATGGTCATATTGATACAGTAGGTATCGGCAATATCAACAACTGGACATTCGATCCATATGATGGTTATGAGAACGAAACAGAAATCGGTGGCCGTGGTGTATCTGACCAGTGCGGCGGTGTTGTATCTGCTGTTTACGGCGCTAAGATCATGAAAGATTACAACCTGATTCCGGAAGGTTACAAGATCATGGTTGTTGGTTCTGTTCAGGAAGAAGACTGTGATGGCCTTTGCTGGCAGTACATCATCAACGAAGACAAAGTTCGTCCTGAATTCGTAGTATCTACAGAGCCTACAGACGGCGGTATCTACAGAGGTCAGCGCGGACGTATGGAAATCCGTATCGACGTTAAGGGTGTTTCCTGCCATGGTTCTGCTCCAGAACGTGGTGACAACGCAATCTACAAGATGGCTGATATCCTTCAGGATGTTCGTGCGCTGAATGAAAATGATGATGCAGACGAAACAGAGATCAAAGGTCTTGTTAAGATGCTGAATCCTAAATACAACCCTGACTGGGAAGAAGCTCGCTTCCTTGGCCGCGGTACAGTTACAACATCTCAGATCTTCTACACATCCCCAAGCCGTTGTGCAGTTGCTGACTCCTGTGCAGTATCTCTTGACCGTCGTATGACATTCGGCGAAACATGGGAAAGCTGTCTGGATGAAATCCGCAACCTGCCTAGCGTAAAGAAATACGGTGATGACGTTGTTGTTTCCATGTACAACTATGACCGTCCATCCTACACAGGCTGTGTATATGAAATCGAATGCTACTTCCCAACATGGGCGATTCCAAAGGATCACAAGGTTACAAAAGCACTGGAAGCTGCTTACCATGGTCTTTACGGTGATAAGAGAATCGGTGCTGCTGACACACTTGAAATGCGTCAGGCTCGCCCACTGACAGATAAGTGGACATTCTCCACAAACGGTGTTTCTATCATGGGTAGAAACGGTATCCCATGTATCGGTTTTGGACCAGGTGCAGAAGCTCAGGCTCACGCTCCTAACGAAATGACATGGAAACAGGATCTGGTTACATGTGCTGCTGTTTACGCTGCTCTGCCAATGTCCTATTGCGAATAATTTCAAAAAAGACTATACTATAAAAGTTAACGTATTATAAACCAATAAAACTTCCGTGCATCGGACAATTTTTAACCGGTGCACGTCACTTAATCAAACGGAGGATTATTATAATGGATGCTAAATTACAGGCTTATATCGACAAATTAAACGCACTTAACTTCAAAGAAATGTACAACGGTGACTTCTTCCTGACATGGGAAAAATCAGACGACGAACTTGAAGCTGTTTTCACAGTTGCTGATGCGCTTCGTTACATGAGAGAGAACAACATCTCCACAAAGGTATTCGAAAGTGGTCTTGGTATTTCTTTATTCCGTGATAACTCTACACGTACACGTTTCTCCTTTGCTTCCGCATGTAACCTTCTTGGTCTTGAAGTTCAGGATCTGGATGAAGGCAAATCTCAGGTTGCTCACGGCGAAACAGTTCGTGAAACAGCTAACATGATCTCCTTCATGGCTGACGTTATCGGTATCCGTGATGATATGTACATCGGCAAAGGCAACAAATACATGCATGAAGTTGTTGACGCTGTAACACAGGGCAACAAAGACGGTATCCTTGAGCAGAAACCTACTCTGGTTAACCTTCAGTGCGATATCGACCATCCTACACAGGCTATGGCTGATATGCTTCACATCATCCATGAATTTGGCGGTGTTGAAAACCTTAAAGGCAAAAAGATCGCTATGTCCTGGGCTTACTCTCCATCTTATGGCAAACCTCTCTCCGTTCCTCAGGGTATCATCGGTCTGATGACTCGTTTCGGTATGGACGTTGTACTTGCTCATCCGGAAGGCTATGAAGTATTCCCAGAAGTTGAAGCTGTTGCAGCTGAAAACGCTAAGAAATCCGGCGGTTCCTTCACAAAAACAAACAACATGGCAGAAGCATTCAAAGATGCTGATATCGTATATCCAAAGAGCTGGGCTCCTTTCGCTGCTATGGAAAAACGTACAGAACTCTACGGCAACGGCGATACAGAAGGTATCAAAGCTCTTGAAAAAGAACTCCTTGCTCAGAACGCAGAACACAAAGACTGGGCTTGTACAGAAGAACTTATGGCTACAACAAAGAACGGCAAAGCACTTTACCTGCACTGCCTGCCAGCTGACATCACAGGCGTAAGCTGTGAAGAAGGTGAAGTTGATGCTTCCGTATTCGATCGTTACAGAGATCCTCTTTACAAAGAAGCAAGCTACAAACCATACATCATCGCAGCTATGATCTTCCTTGCTAAATTCGAAAATCCACAGGAAATCCTGAAGAAACTCGAAGAAAGATCTATGCCTAGAATCTTCAAATAAGATTAAATTTAACTTAACAACTTAACATATAAGGCGGGGATTCACCTCCGCCTTATATAAATCGCAAAAACCGTTATTTTGTTTATTTTGGGGGAAATATTTAGAATGAATAAGAAGAAAAGAATCGTTATCGCACTTGGCGGCAATGCACTGGGGAATACACTGCCGGAGCAGATGGCAGCTGTAAAAGTAACTTCCAAAGCTATTGTAGATTTAATCGAAGAAGGCTGTGAAGTTGTTGTTACACACGGCAATGGCCCACAGGTTGGTATGATCAACAATGCGATGATCGCACTGACACATGAAGATGCACAGCAGCCAAACACACCATTATCTGTCTGTGTTGCCATGAGCCAGGCTTACATCGGATACGACCTTCAGAACGCCCTGCGTGAAGAGCTGTTCAACCGCGGTATCACAGATATCCCTGTTGCAACCATGATCACACAGGTTCGCGTCAATGAAGATGATCCTGCTTTCAACAATCCATCCAAACCGATCGGCAAGTTCTTCAACGAAGAACAGGCGAAGATGATGGAAGAAAAATACGGCTACATCATGAAAGAAGATGCCGGCAGAGGCTATCGCCGTGTTGTTGCTTCTCCAAAACCTGCAGAAATCATTGAAATCGGTACTATCCGTACAATGGTTGAATCCGGAGACCTGGTTATCGCCTGCGGCGGCGGCGGTATTCCTGTTACCCGTCAGGGCAACCACTTAAAGGGCGCCAGCGCAGTTATCGACAAAGACTTCGCAAGCTGTCTTCTGGCTCAGGAACTGGATGCAGATTTCCTCATCATTCTCACAGCTGTTGAAAAGGTTGCCATCAACTTCGGCAAACCAAACGAACAGTGGCTTGAGGATCTGACAGTTGAAGAAGCAAAGAAATACATGGAAGAAGGTCACTTCGCACCTGGCTCCATGCTTCCAAAAGTACAGGCAGCCGTTGACTTCGCTTCCTCCAAGGAAGGCCGCACAGCTCTGATCACACTTCTGGAGAAATCCAAAGACGGTATCCAGGGCAAAACAGGAACAAGATTCCATCTGTAAAACAAAATACTTCATTAACAAAGCATATTTTGCTTAGTAAATTCCTACCTTATTAAAGAACAGGCGTATGAACCTTCTCACATCACATTATTCATACGCCTGTTTTATTTTATTTATTATTTTTTATTGTGCTGTTTCTTACACGCTTATCTTATTACCAGTACCACTTATTCCTCTGAGAAAGTAATTCCTTCGAAATATCCGCCTCACGGTCACTCTCTGCATCATAACCGTTGGTGTTTCTTCTGCCTAACACCAGCCACATAAAGAGAACATACAACGTCAGAAGTCCAAGAATCAGCCAGACAAAGAAGTTATGCTTCGCTGCCTCAAGAGCCGGAACAAACAACACGGCCAATAAACACACCACATCCACAACTGTCAGTACCATTCGAATAATTTTGAAAGTCTTCATCAGCATCGCCTCCTTAGTTAATTTGCATTATATCCTTCTCCGCCTTAATTATAGTGATTTTATCTTTTATCCTCAAATAATTCTCTTCATCCATCAGATACTCGCACAGTATCCCCTTACAAGTTAAACTCCTTGAACAGTTGCTCCTGATAATCTCTGTCTGCAGCTGCTTTGGCAATATCTTCATTTCTAAATTGTCTGATTACCATCCTTCAATAATTCATTTGTCTCACGAACTACATTGCGGATATTGTACCGATACAAACGACTATCAAATGGTGCAAAATCGCAGATAAAGATAACATATGTATCCGGCAATTTATCGTAACTTTCACCAGCCAACAGGGCATCCATGTCCATCTGAGCATGATAGTATCTGCTCCGCTTTGCCAGGGCACTCTCTGTCTTCACCTGCATCTCAACATTAAATCGGCGTTTTGTTCCAGCTTCTTCTGCCATAACATCTAATCTCACACCATGATACTCCGGATGATAACTGATGGTCTTCTCAGCCACAACATTTACTTCCAGAATCTGCATTTCTAATACCAATTCTAGCAGGTGGCGGCACTGCTCTGCATCCGACATCACTGCCGCAAACATAAAGGCATCTTTAATCGTTAAGTCTTGTAGTCTCTTTCTCATCCATTTCCTCCCACACAAACAAGCAAGAGGAATCCTGTAACTCTATTATACTCTCCACGCCGACACGAAACAATAGAAATAATTGGCAAAGGCGCATTATTACTTCCTTTACAAATTCCACTTCCAGCATTTAAAAACACAAAAGACTGCTACTTTATCAAATTCTCATGATACATATATAAATGAATCCTGTTTTTCAATAAAGTAGCAGTCTTTTCATCTGTGTTGTTCAATTATTTCTACATTACGCCACTAAAATATTCATGGCTTACTTATTTTTTATGCTGCTCAATCATATACTGCGTCATCGCTTCCACAAAACGAACTTCTTCATCTGTACACAACTTCAGATTATCTGTAATGTTCTTTGGTATATCATTGGCTTTCATTGAACCAAGCAATAAATAATCCGGTGTCACATCCAATACATCACATATCCTGATAAAAGATTCAAGACCGGGACGTTCAATTCCTCTCTCGATGGATGAAATATGATTGTTGGATATATCTATCCGTTCCGCCAACTCCATCTGTTTCATTCCCAGGCTTACCCTTCTCGCCTTGATTCTTTTTCCCATTTCTACAAATCGTTCATTCTCATTCTTCATTCGAATCACCTCTGCATTCATCATAACAAATTTCGACAGTTACGTTTACAATGCTATACAGAAGTGTTCTGCTATACATCGGTTTTGTAATATATTTTTTCTTTTTTACATGATTTTTCACTTAATACATGATTTTCTCTTTTATCATGCTTCCGCTGCAGCCTCTTTCTCCTCCAGAAAAGCCACCAGTTCTTCCATACCTTCACCCGTCATCGGGCTGACTTTGAAAATCGGATCCGCTCCGGCCAACTGAAGCAATTCAACTGCATCCGCAATTTGTTTTGGTGTCGCGATATCGATTTTTGTCACAACACCGGCTACAGGCAATGTAAAAGCGCTGGATTGTCCCGGTGAGAAAAAGAACTGATCTCTGCTGGCGTCCTGCACAAAAACAACTTGATCTGTCTCTGTAGCTGTTACCATCAGCGACCGCAGATAACCGCGATTCTCAAGATATTCCCCCGGCGTATCAATGGTCGTGTTATAGACCTCCAGCGCCTGTGTCTTTTTGTATCTGATTTCCATGTGGTTCAGATACTGGCAAATCGTCGTTTTGCCGCAGGCCACATTGCCGATTAAAATAATTTTCTTCATATCCTCACCTGATTTACGACTTCGTAATCACTGTCGGCGCAAAATGCAGTGTATTCTCAAGAACATTTAATACATCTTTCACCGCTGCCTCCACATCAGCCACCGTTCCGTTGATAATCAGAGAACCGTTGAAACGGTCCACAAATACAACCTCCACATTGGCAGCCTTCATCGCCACATCAGCACCGATAATCGCACCTTCACTGGGTGTGATCGTCATAATGCCAAGCGCTCCGGTATAATCACCGATAACACCCAGCTTCTTATATAAACTGCTGTCAGGATTCGCAATCACATGCGCCAAAGTCACCTGTTTACCAGGCACAAACTCCTGAATAATTCTTTGTTTTTCCTGTTCCATTTTATACCTCTCTCGGACGTTGTGAGCAATGAATCTCGTATGTATTACAAATTGTAACATCCAAAACTGCTATCCGCAGACCACAACTCATTCTACCAACAGATTCTCTTTTATAAGGGTGTATTCGCCGCTCAATACACCTGGATACACGGCTTATGGCACATATACTTTCTGTACATATTCTGCACTGTGGAGATGAGACCCAAATCGTGGAAGCCTTTGCTGAACACGATTTTGTTCGGGGCTCATCGGAACGTCCTTGTGCAGTGATGTACAAAAAGTATATGATGCCATAAGCTGTGTTCTCAGCCTCCTGAGCGGCCATGGTCCCCTATAAAAGCGAATCGAAAATTTCTTTGCGTGGG
>NZ_JBBMEK010000153.1:0-7896 GCF_040096555.1 Coprococcus intestinihominis
ATAAAACCTTTGGCATCTTCTGCTTCACCAATCACAAAATCATCACCGGCTTCATGGGCACGGAGACCTGCAAAAGATGTAATCACCTGACGAAGGGGTACATTCTTCACACTGAGAGAAGCGGTACGTCCGAGGGAATCCAGTCCGGCCTGGGTTGTATTAATCGCTTCTTTATCTTCCACATCTACGGCAGTCGGTCCAACCAGCAGATTGCCGTGAACCGTCGGGCTCACAAGAACACCTTTGCCCATCTTGGACGGCAGCTGAAAAATTGTATGAGATACATGCTTGCCTGCATCTTTGTCCAGCAGCATATATTCACCTTTTCTTGCTGTAATATGCAGCTTATGTTCGCTGACCATATTATTCAGTGTATCTGCATAAACACCGGCTGCATTGATGACAACTTTCGCTGTTTTTATCTCTTTTTCGCCGCTGTCTGTATGGGTCACTGTCAGTTCATAGCCTGACTCTGCTTTCTTAATATCATCCACCTGTGTATTCAGGAAAAATTCGACACCGTTGCTGCATGCATTTTCAGCATAGCCCATCGTCATATGGAAAGGACATACAATGCCGCCTGTCGGTGCAAACAATGCACATACAACATCATCACTGAGATTCGGTTCCATAGCGATCAGTGCCTCACGGTCAAGAATCTGAAGATCCGGCACGCCATTGGCCTTGCCTCTCTCCATCAGTACTTCCAATCCTTTCGGATCCTGGTCTTTTGTGCATACAACCATAGAACCATTTCTCTTAAACGGAATATCCAACTCTTTTGCAATCTGATCCATCATGGCATTGCCTTTGACATTAACCTTTGCCTTTAATGTGCCGGGTACAGCATCAAAACCCGCATGAATAATGGCACTGTTGGCCTTGGATGTGCCGCAGCAAACATCCTCCTCACGTTCAATGACACAGACGTTTAACTGATATCTTGATAACTCCCTTGCGATGGCGCTTCCTGTCACACCGGCACCGATAATCGCTACATCATACATAAACCCAATCTCCTTTCTATTTCTGCTTAACAGCCAAACGGGAAAATAAAAAGCAAGGGAAATAGAGCGATTGTCTCGCTCTACTTACCTTGCTCTAATCTCCCGGTAATCACTTTATTGATTTGCTGTCTTTATGTTACCACCCTCTAAAAAGAATTGCAACCTCTTTTACGGGAATATTATGTACAATTTTTTTATCAAATCCATGCGTTTTTAGCGCATTTTTTCATCATAGGCCTCCATTTCCATGATACCGTCCACGATCATTTGCTCTGTCACTGTGTATGGATAAACCCTTACATCAATACCCGCCAGTGCCTTAGCTGTGACTTTTGCCAGATCTTCTGCTTTGGCATGGATATCTGCCAGTCTTGTTGGCAGACCGATGGAACGGCTGAATTTATACAGGGTATCCCTTTCTGCATACTGTTTGTCGATGGTCAGCATAACAAGGATACCATAGGAAACAACCTCGCCGTGAAAATGACCGTTTTCTTCTGTGCTTGGCAGTACTGTGAAACCATTGTAAATGGCATGGGCCAGACCGGTTGTATAATCCACCTGAACGAAGTTCGACACAAATCCTGTGGAGATAATGATACCGAGAATAACTTCTGTCAGCTCATCGGATACCTGATTGGCTTTGCAGTCGGCCAAAGCCTTTTCGCCCCAACGCATGATCGGTACGGCACACATGGAACTTAAAGCAATACCCATGGCATCACTGTGGGCCGGAATATCATTTCTGGAAGAAATCGTGCACTCATAATGCTTGGTCATTGTATCACCCATACCTGCCCACAGGTAAATATCCGGTGCCTCAGCAATAATCTGTGTATTAATAAAGATATGGTTCAGCGGAATTTTTGAAAAAGAATATTCTCTCAAACTGCCGTCCGGATGATACACAATGCCAAGGCTTGTACAGGAAGCACAGGTTGAAGCAATTGTTGGAAATGTAAAAAACGGACGATTCGTTGAATGCGCCAGAACTTTACATGTATCAATGGCTTTACCGCCGCCGGCATGAGCCGAAAAAAGAACGGCACCCACCGAAAATTCCAGCATAAAGTGTCTTGATTTTTCCTCTGTCTTGTTCTCTCATTCTCATCTTCCTCCTGTCGTAACATGCGTATCCTAAATGCGTGTAGCCTAAAACAGGATTTTATCCTGCTGGGAATTCAGGGCGAAATGATGACTCCTGAAAATTCCATACAAAAAATTTTATTGCGTAGGGCACAATTTGCTATGCAATAAAAAAAATCCTCCATCTCCTGGTCACTTGACCCAAAGAGACGAAAGATTACTTCCGCGGTACCACTCTTCAATTATCCCCCTGTTCTGAATACAGATGCATATTATGCAATCATAATCCCCAAAACAGCTCAGGAATCTCTCTGTGGATACAATCATATCCCCGCTGCTGTAACGGGAACACCCGTCTGCGCCTATTCTGCATAGCTATAACATACTTCTCCACCGTTTCCTGCAGACAATCTCACGCTCTATACATTTTCAGCACAGCCGCTCTGCAGCGAGTTCGACCTATGAATAAATCAAACATTTTCATGAATTTTTATGCTTTTTGGTTGCCTATATACTGTTTTTTTTCATCGAACATTTCCTTTTTTCCCCTTTTAATGTCAACATTTTCCTGTTAAAATAAATACATTAAATTAGTTTCATAGGGAGTGTTGTGAAATGAATATCAACTATCGATGTCTGCGTGAACTTGAAATCAAGGGATTGTTCGAAACCCCTGAACACCGAAGCCGATTTTCTGAATTGCTGAACTGTTACTGCAATTATCCTTTTTTCAACAAGGGCCTGTGTAAATGTATGTATCTGTCCAGCTGGGATATGGAACATTTCATTGTTATGTTGGATATTTTAAACGATATGACCATTGGCAAGAATCAGAATCTTCAATTAATGAAAGACAATGGCAAGGTTCTGGAAAATATGTCCGACGGCTATGATCGTTATATCTTCCAATTAGCCGGTGCCTTTCTGACCAGTCAGGATTTCCAGATGCCTTATGTCCCGATTGCCAAAGAAGGGCAGCATATCATTCAGCGTGCCTTAGAAGCAGCTGAGGTAATTGAAACAGTTTTTAATGCCGAATAAAAATATGGAGCAGTACACATATCTTATATCTCTTGATAATAAAATATGCATACTGCTCTTGTTTAAAACCCTAATTTTTCTAATAAAGCTGTACACCCTTCATAGACATCTCTATACGTCTCCTTAAAATCCCCTGTATACCACGGATCCGCAATAGACCTTCCCGGCCTGTCTGTAAAATCCAGCAAAAGCTTTACTTTTCCTTCTTTGTCCGGACCAGTAATCCGCAATGTATTTCTGATATTATTGCTGTCTGCACACAACAGATAATCATAATACTGATAATCCTGTTTTGTCACCTGTCGGGCACGCTTACCGCTGAAATTCGTATAGGCGGTTTCACCAATGCCGTGTCTTCTCAATTCTGCCTGAGCCGGCGGATAAATCGGGTTACCTTTGCCATTCCATATTTCTTCCGTACTGGTTGCTGCTGAAGCAATCTCAAACGCATCGGTTAAACCGCGTTTCTCCACCATGTCCTTTAAAACATATTCGGAAATCGGCGACCGACATATATTGCCGTGGCAGATAAAAAGTACTCGAATCATTGTTTTTTCTCCTCTCAAATTGCCGTGAAATGCCGTATTTTGCAAGGTTTTATCAGTATTTCAAGGTATCGTAGTTTTCTTCTCATTTACTACATTTTTTGCAAAAAAGTGCAAAATACAGCAAATCACTTCCATCTGTAGTAGTCAAATCGTAGTCAGTTTAGGGAGTGCAGACTACTGCTTATCATTAACAGCAATTATACTGTTCCCCATTTAATTTTAATAAAATCTTTTGGTAACTTTAATTATCTATCGTCTGTCCTCACCCTTTGGCAGCAATGTAACAAAATAATAAATAATTCCGAATACAGCTATACTTCCCATCATAATACCGATCATCTGATTTACACCTACCACATTTCCATGAAATACCGGATTGCAATCAAGAGTGTCTCTTATCGTTTCAACCATTTCATCCGGATAATGCTTTCTCTCCATCTCTCTGAAAACTCCGTGAAGCATATGATTCTTAATCAATGAAGTGGCATATGTACTCGGAAAATACGACAGTGCCTTCTGAAGACCTGAACCAAAATTTGAAATCGGCATATAAGCACCACATATAAAACCATATCCTGCGCTGACAATTGTACCTACAGCCGAAAGCTGTCCCTGTGTTGTCAATGGAAAGCTAATGATACTTGACAGCGTACTTCCAAACAGGACGAGCAATATTATATCAAATAAAACCCATAATACATCTGCTGCATTCATATACCATCCCATTTTAAGCAGATATCCCAGACATAATATAAACGCAATTCCATTGACCATCAATGAATTAGCTACTGTTGACAGAAAATATCCCAAATAAATTTTGCCCTTGCTGACAGGTGAAACATCAAAATCCTTCCTTGTTCCATTTGCCTTGTCCTGCACCATAGTCAGATTCACGCAGAATGTTACAGTAATACAGCTTACTGCCATAAGTGATGCTGTCAGTTGTGCTGCCACGGTTCCATTAATAAGCTTATCCGAAATCGTGATCATATCCGGAATTGCTGCTGTAAAAGAATCTTTGAAAACCTTTGCAAGAAATGTAGCATACAGAACAATCAGAATAACTGGTGTGATCATTGATGTAAACAACATACCTTTATCTTTAAAAAACAATTTTCTGTTCCTGTTCATTAATGCCAATACTGTTCTCATCAATGCTCACCTCCTAGCTTTTTCCCTGTGACTGCAAGAAATACATCATCCATTCCACCTTTTACTACTTCATAATCCATGAATAGATCCTGATGCTCTACAATAAGCTCCGTAGCTTCTTTCGTATTTTTTACTTTTATCTGATATCCGTCACGTATTTTTTTATATTCCCTGTTCAATGTCTTTATTTCATCCTCGGAAACACCATAAACAGACACTATATCCTGTACATAATCATTTTTAAGTTCAAACGGTGTGCCTTCTGCTGCAACACTTCCTTTGTCAAGAATCACAACATACCCGGCATTGGCAGCCTCTTCCATATAATGTGTAGTCAGAAATACTGTCATATTTTCTGTTTTCTGAAGCTTCTCGATAACATTCCAGATTAACTGTCTTGTCTGTGGATCAAGCCCTGTGGTAGGCTCATCAAGAATCAAAATTTCCGGTCTGTGCAATAATGCACGGGCAATATCAATTCTTCTTCTCTGACCTCCCGACAGCTTACCTACAGGTCTGTTTAAAAACTCGTCAAAATCCAAAATCTCGACCAACTCCTGTAATCTCTTATCAAAGGCATTTCCTGTAATGCCGTACAAAGCAGCTCTGCTCATTAGGTTCTCTTTCACCGTAAGTGGTTTATCAAGTACGCTATCCTGAAATACAACACCAAGCATCCTTTTTGTCTGTGCGCCGGCTTTGTCAGTTTCTATTCCGTTTACCTGAACCGTTCCACTGTCTTTTTTCAGCAGTCCACAAAGAATAGAAATGGTTGTACTTTTCCCTGCACCGTTTACTCCTAGAAATGCAAACAATTCTCCTTTTTTTACACGAAAGCCCAAATCATTTACCGCTTTTACTTCGCCAAAGCTTTTATTCAAGTGGCTGATTTTAATTATATCTGATTCCATATTTTCTCCTTTTGTTTCATCTTTCCTTAAATGACGCAGTATACGTTGGATTTACCTTTTTTAATAGAATCCATATGTTAAAAAGTAATACGAAAGCGAAAATCGTCCATGCCCCTTATCAGTTACTCCAATGAATAATCAAGCAGGATTTTACCATATCCTTTCCGCTTATATTCATTCTTGATACAGATCGGTCCCATCGTCATAATTGGAATATTTCTTCCATCATCCGCCTTAATACTCGTTCTCATAAACATGTTCTGACCAATCAGTTTACCCTCTTCATCACTTTCTTTAAGATACATTACAAAATCCAGTTCCGGAACAAATGCCGGATCATTTCTCAGCTGGTTAATGACATAATGCTCCAGGCATCCGGAGCGGTATACGTTCCAAAAGCTATCTCTTACCAGATTTTCCACCTCGCAATATTCACTTTTTTCTTCTAAACGGATTACTATATTATTTTTCATGATCTGATTCTCTTTCACTTCAACTCTTGTACCAAACTTTTTATAGCTGATACAAATTCATCTTTTACATTTTGCTTATCTTCTGCTCCATCATACATGCTGTAATAAAAATACATAACTGCATAAAATCCGGCAGCTTTGTCCTTAGCATTTGCAATTCCAATACTTTCAAATAAATCTTTCACATAAGAAGCAGGTCCAGCCACGAGATATTGCTGATATAAATTCTGCATTTCTTCACTGCGAAACTGCTCTATGGTCAGCATTTTTCGAAACGATGATGCAAAATCATCCTCTGTCCAGTATTCAAACATAGACTTGCTGTATTCCACCAAATCATCCAGAGATACATTCTCATACTGTTCAGGCATTTTTTCTTTTTCCTCTTCCGGCATATCATATTCTACTGCCTGTTCACCATCCTGCTGCTCCATACGCTGTACAATACAGTCAAAAATATCTCTTTTACTTTTGTAATGACGGTACAATGCACCTTTTGTCATATCAAGCTCTCCTGCTATCTGGCTGACGGAAACAGCCTCATAACCATCTCTGGCGAACAGATGCAAGGCTACAATTAATATCTCTTCTTTCCTATTACCCACGCTGGTAAACCTCCAATTCAAAAAATAAACGACCGTTTACATCTTCATAATAGTAAACGGTCGTTTATTTGTCAAGACTTTTCTTTTGCTTATATTATCTCTTTTTATAAGTCAACAGCTCTGGATTTTCACTTTTTGTCCATTAGACAGAGTATATTCCACATCAATATACTTTATTTTGTATAAACTGTATTTCCTTTTGCAATTACTTCAACAAGCTGAAGTTCCTGGTCAAGAATACAAAGATCAGCATCATAACCTTCTTCAACCTTACCTTTTCCTTTAAGACGAAGAATATCTGCTGGATTAGATGTGATTGTAGAAATAGCTATTTCTAAAGGAATTTCTGTTTTAAATACACATTCCTTTACTTCCTTCAGAAGACAGCTGGACTGTCCAACGCCCATTCCAAGGAATTCACCATCACTACTGTATATTGGAAGACTTCCCTGGCCATCAGAAGAAATTGTCATGCGATCAGGATTTACTCCTGCATCTAACATTCGTTTAATACCATTACACACACGTACCTCATCACGGATAGTTTCCCAATAATCAATATTTTCATTTCCGGTAAAGTCTACTGCTCCGCCTTTCAGCGCATACTCAATCGACTTGCCAAAAAGCATCTCATTTCGATTGATATGTGTTGGCAATATTTGAGAAGCCGGTATCTCTGTCTCATCTACTACTCGTTCAATAAGATCTAAGCATCTCGGGCTGTCGCCAAGATGAACATTTACAATACCGGCTTTCCCGGAAAGAACACCACCAAGTCTTGTATCCGCAACGACACGTGTAAATTCCTCAAAAGTCGGCTGTGAAGAACGATGATCAGAGATCGCGATTTCTCCAGTTCCAATGATTTCCTGAATCATCATAATATCTTTCGCAATACTGTCAGTCAACGTGCGCACCGGAATCTGATAATTGCCTGTATAACAGTATGCAGACATTCCCTGCTCATTCAATCCTTTTGTCTTTGCAACCAGTGCACACATATCACGACCGATTCCATCTGTTCCAAGGCAGCCAACAACTGTTGTTACTCCAAACTTCGTAATTCCTTCCAT
>NZ_JBBMEK010000154.1:0-7848 GCF_040096555.1 Coprococcus intestinihominis
TTAATGCTTCGCCATCTCTTCTTTTCATGTGTTTTGGTGTCAATGATATCGAGAATTATGGCTCACAGGTGGATGGATTTATCTCTGATTACAGGGAAGCAATTACCAAAATCCAAGGTGCAACACCGCATACTGTGATTTATGTCAATGCGATCTTTCCTCCGCAGGACGGTGTTCAGGATCGTCTGCCATTTTATGGGTATCTCGACGAATACAATACAGAACTTGAAGCTTTATGTCAGGAACTCGACGTCACCTTTATCGACTCCGGTTTCATTTTAAGAGAACTGCCGGAATTATATGATGCGGATGGTATTCACCCTGTTTCCGCATTTTATCCATTATGGTTTAATTATCTGGCAGATATGGCGGGGTTAAAAGACAATGAATAGATTAAAGAAATTGACATATATCCAATACATCATCTGCGGCCTGCTTGTTATTTTCATTCTTGCCATTCTCCTGTCAGGTCATGCCAAAAATGTCAGTTTTGAAACAGTCCAACAGAATATTGTATCATGTGAAGGTATCAATACCCTCAAAAAAGGAACAGCCCGTGATATGCGAAAGAATCTTGATCTTGACGAAAGTCTCTTTGACTGGTCTATTTACTATTGCGGCAATGGTCTAATGGATGTATCGGAGCTTCTGATCGTGAAGTCCGATAACTCAACCGCTCTGGAAACAGCTGAAAAAGCGGCTGCTTCCAGACTGGACGCACAAAAGACCAACTTTAACGGCTACGGCACTAACCAGATTGACCTTCTTGGTCATGCCATCACCAAAAAAGTCGGCCCTTATTATTTTTATGCTGTTTCTGAGCATGCATCAACGTGGGAGGAGGTTTTTATGGGTCTCGTCAAATAGACCCTGAAAGTACATTATGGTATTCAGTAGTTTAAATTTCCTGCTTATTTTTCTTCCAATCGTACTGCTCCTCCATTCAGTACTTCCTTTTAAGTACAAAAACATTGTACTGCTTGCGGCCAGCATTATTTTCTATGCCTGGGGAGAGCCTGTATATGTCATCCTTATGATCCTGAGCATCGGCTTCAACTACATGTCCGGTCTCGTCCTTGGCGAGCTTGAAGATCCTCATTTGCGGAAGCGCCAGCTTATATTTGCAGTCGCTGTCAACCTTCTGCTGCTTGGATTTTTTAAATATGCCGGTTTCCTTGTCAGCATGATCAATGCCATTCTTCCTCTGAAGATTGAATTCAGATCACTGGCACTTCCTGTTGGTATTTCTTTCTACACATTCCAGGCATTATCCTATGTCATCGATGTGTACAGAAAGAAAGTCAAGCCTCAGGAAAACCTGCTGAACTTTGCTGTATATATCACGATGTTTCCTCAGCTCGTCGCCGGTCCGATCGTTAAATATTCAGATATCGAGCTTCAGCTTTCCAACCGCAAAATATCCCGTGCCAAATTCGGTCAGGGCATCGAGCGACTGCTCTTTGGTCTTTCCAAAAAAGTCCTGCTTGCCAACAATCTCGGTCTGCTTTACGAAACCATTCAGGCTTCGGGCAGCAGAAGCATCATGACTTCATGGCTTGGTATTTTTGCCTACACCCTTCAGATCTACTTTGACTTCTCCGGTTACAGTGATATGGCCATTGGTATGGGCAAGATGCTGGGATTTACATTCCCTGAAAACTTCAATTTTCCATATATTTCAGACAGTATCACAGAGTTCTGGCGCAGATGGCATATGACATTATCCGGTTGGTTCCGTGAATATGTCTATATTCCTCTGGGCGGCAACCGTGTTTCTATGCCCCGTCATATTCTGAACCTTCTGATTGTATGGGTGCTCACAGGTTTCTGGCACGGTGCGGCATGGAACTTTATCCTGTGGGGCCTCTATTACGGTATTCTTCTGATTCTTGAGAAATATATATTTGCTCCTCTGTTGAAGAAGCTGCCGAAAGCAGCCCGACACATCTATACCATGCTTCTTGTCATGTTCGGCTGGGTCTTATTCAGCAACACGGACTTTGGCAGTATGCGCACTTACGTCGGCACTTTATTTGGTATCGGCACCAAGGGCTTCCTTGATCTGGCGTTCTTTTATTATATAAGGAACAATCTCATCATTCTGATCATGGGCGTGCTCTGTGCAACACCGCTGATCAGGAATTATATTGTGCGATGCAGCAGAAAGAAACCTGAAGTGACTTCCGCAGTACTTCTGCTCCTTGGTATCCTCAGCATTGCATTCCTTGTATACGGTACTTACAACCCTTTCCTTTATTTCAGATTTTAGTGAGGACAGATTATGCAGAAACGAAAAGATAAAATCAATCGAAAAAAATATCATTCTATTCTGGTCATTGCCGCAATTGCTATTGTTGTCCTCCTGGACGCCGGCATGATCCTGATGCCGGATCATACATCCTCTGATATGGAAAACCGTACACTCCAGACATTTCCAAAGCTGACATTCTCAACGTTGGTATCCGGAAAGTTTGAATCCGAATTCGAGACCTATATTGCTGATCAGTTTCCTTTTCGAAACAAATGGATCACGCTTGAATCCACAGTTTCACGCATGATGGGAAAAACTGAATCCAACGACATTTTTCTTGCAAAGGGCGGTTATCTGATCCAGAATTTCCATACGCCATCTGATGAGCAATATGCCTCCCTCCTGGAAGGCTACAAGGGGATTGCCAAGCTTACAGAAGGAACAGATATCACCTTAAATGCTATGATCGTCCCTACGGCCGTCAACATATACAGCAAAAAACTCCCTTTCGGAGCTGTAAAAGGGGATCAAAAAGCTTTCCTTACACAGCTTCAAAGTGACCTTGCTGCTTCCGGCATCAACTGGATTGATCTTTCTGAGCCTTTTGCCGCCTGCGACAAAGCAACTCAGCTTTACTACAGAACCGACCATCACTGGACAAGTGATGCGGCCTTACTCGCCTACCAGACCTATAACAAAACTCTGGGACTTAATGACAGCACCACTTATTCCAAAAAAATACTTTCCGATTCTTTCAAAGGTACTTTGTCCGCTTCCAGCGGCCTGCGTACATCAGAAACGGATGAAATTTATGCGTATCTTCCGGATCAGGCCACAGATTACACTGTCAGCCTGACGGCAGAAAATACCAAATCAGCTTCCGTATTTGACGTTCAAAGCCTGTCCACCAAAAGCCAGTACAATGTATTCTTTGGCGGCAATCATCCGGAAGTCGTTATCGATTCCGCTTCCGAATCCAAAAAGGTGCTGATGGTCTTCAAGGATTCCTACGCAAACTGTTTTGTTCCGTTCCTGATTCCTGACTATGCAAGAATCATCATGATCGACCCGAGATATTATACAGAAGATATTTCCGAAACCATTCAATCCAATGGCGTTACCGATATTCTGTTTCTGTATAATGCCAACACGGCGGCTGAAGACCACAGTCTTTATCAGCTGACCGCCCAATAAACTAAAATACACTAAAATACAGCATCATGACAATCCTATCAGAATCGTCATGATGTGAATAAAGGCCCTGTACTTCGGCATTCACCGAAATACAGGGCCTTTTTGGGGAAAATGTTCACTTACCAGCCAACACAATCTGCGCCATTAGTCTTCAATATGTGTTGTGGTTGTTGTGAGGCCATTGGCATCAGCATCTACATTGATGCAGTCGCCCGGCTCCAATTCATTGCCAAGGATCATTTTAGCTACCATGGTCTCGACATTCTTCTGGATATACCGCTTCAACGGACGTGCACCATAAACCGGATCATAACCATGATCTGTGATGTAGTCCTTTGCAGCCGGTGTCAGCTGAAGTGTCAGTTCCTTTGTCTCAAGACGCTTATTCAGACGACCGATCAGGATATCAATGATACCGCTGATGTTGTCCTTCGTTAACGGCTTGAACATAATGATCTCATCAAGACGGTTCAGGAATTCCGGTCTGAAATGTGCTTTCAGATCATTCATCGTGTTCTGTCTTGCTTCATCACTGATATTGCCTTCGCTGTCAATGCCCTCCAGCAGATAGGAAGAACCAATGTTTGACGTCATGATCAGAATCGTATTCTTAAAGTCTACCGTTCTGCCCTGGGAATCGGTCACACGACCATCATCCAGAATCTGCAGCAATACATTGAAAACATCCGGATGGGCCTTCTCAATCTCATCGAAAAGGATAACAGAGTAAGGTTTTCTTCTGACTGCTTCTGTCAGCTGTCCGCCTTCTTCATAACCAACATATCCCGGAGGCGCTCCAATCAGTCTGGACACGGAGAACTTCTCCATGTATTCACTCATATCTATACGCACCATATTGTTCTCATCATCAAACAGATTCTCTGCCAGTGCCTTGGCAAGTTCTGTCTTACCAACACCAGTAGGGCCAAGGAACAGGAACGAACCAATCGGTCTGTTCTCATCCTGGATACCTGCCTTGGAACGGATAATCGCTTCTGTAACCTTCGATACACCTTCTTCCTGACCGATGACACGTTTGTGAAGTTCATCGTCCAGGTGAAGGATCTTATTACGCTCGCTCTCTGTCAGCTTTGCAACCGGAATACCTGTCCATTTGGACACGATTCTGGCAATCTCTTCATCAGTGACACGTTCACGAAGAATAGAATTCTCTTCTCCATGGACACGCGCCTCTTCCTCTTCCAGCTGTTTCTTCAGCTGAGGCAGCTTGCCGTACTGAAGTTCAGCCGCCTTGTTCAGATCATAATTCCTCTGAGCCAACTCAATCTGCTTGTTCATATCTTCAATCTGTTCACGCAGGCTCTGCAGCTTCTCAACATCCTGCTTCTCATCGTCCCATTTAGCCTTCTGAACCTTGAAATCTTCTCTCAGTTCGGCAATCTCATGGGTAATGTTCTGCAACCGTTCCTGACTGAGCTTGTCGTCCTCTTTCTTCAGAGCAGCTTCCTCAATCTCCAACTGCATGATCTTACGCGAAATCTCATCCAACTCTGTCGGCATAGAATCAAGTTCTGTCTTGATCATTGCACAGGCTTCATCCACAAGGTCAATCGCCTTATCCGGAAGGAAACGATCAGTAATGTATCTATGTGAAAGCGTTGCAGCTGCCACAAGGGCACCATCTGTAATCTTAACACCATGGAAAACTTCATATCTCTCTTTCAGGCCACGAAGAATGGCAATGGTATCCTCAACCGTCGGCTCATCCACCATAACCGGCTGGAAACGACGCTCAAGCGCCTTATCCTTCTCAATGTACTGTCTGTACTCGTCCAGTGTTGTCGCACCGATACAGTGGAGTTCACCCCTGGCCAGCATAGGCTTCAGCATATTGCTGGCATCCATGGCACCGTCCGTCTTGCCGGCACCAACGATCAGATGCAGCTCATCGATGAAAAGAATAATCTCGCCGTCGCTCTTCTTGACCTCAGCAAGAACAGCCTTCAGACGTTCCTCGAATTCACCTCTGTACTTGGCACCGGCTACCAGTGCGCCCATATCCAGAGAATAAATCTTCTTGTCCTTCAGGCCATCCGGCACATCGCCCTTGACGATACGCTGTGCCAGACCCTCGATAACTGCGGTCTTACCTACACCAGGCTCACCGATCAGTACCGGGTTGTTCTTCGTCTTACGAGAAAGGATACGGATAATGTTACGGATCTCCGTATCACGGCCAATGACAGGATCCATCTTCTGGGCTCTTGCCTTGCCTACCAAATCTTCTGCATACTTACTCAGGCTGTCATAAGTTGCCTCAGGGTTATCACTTGTCACACGCTGATTACCTCGGACAGTGGAAAGTGCCTGAAGGAAACCATCTCTTGTTACTTCAAAATTCCTGAATAATGTCTTGATATCACTGTCGGCTGTCTCAAACAATGCCAGGAAAAGGTGCTCAACAGAGATATATTCATCATCCATCTGCTTCGCTTCTTCCTCAGCCCGTACCAGTGTACGGTTCAGGTTATCACCTACATAAACCTGGCCGCCGGATACCTTGACAAGCTTCTCAACAAGCTTCGTCGCCTGTACCTTAAATCCTTCATGATTAATTCCCATCTTCGCCAGCAGTCTGTCGATCAGGCTGTCTTCCTGGGTCAGCAGGCTCAGAAGCAGATGTTCCTGTTCAATCTTCTGATTCCCGTACTGATAAGCCAGTTTCTGACAATCCTGCACTGCCTGCAGGGACTTCTGTGTAAATTTATTTAAATCCATATTCATGCCTCCTTTGGAAACAATGTACTTAATTCTATATTGTTATCTATATGAAACACGGCACTCTGATTCATGCCGTGTTAATTTTCTTCTTTCTTGTCTCGCTTAAACCATTCCCTGAACTTACGGACAATGAACGACTGCTCCGGCTTCTGATCCTTGTCCTTCGGTTTTTGTCCCACAGCGTTCAGCGGAAAGTTGTAAAACAAATCATCATACATATTATGTTCATCATCAGATGAACCATCAAATCTCATACCCATCATTCACCCTCCTTTTTGTTCTATGCGTAATATAACACATATTATTAGCACTGTCAAGAGGTGAGTGCTAATTTTTGTAAAAAAAATGTGAAGCCCGCATTTTACAGGCTTCACAGATTTTGCATATAAATCGTATGCTGCTGGTTATTGACTACATGCCATAATGATCTTCTCACATCTGTCATATCCAAGCTGTGAACTATTCAGACACAACGTGTAGTTTCCGGCATATCCCCATTTCTGCTCTGTGTAAAAGTTATAATTTGTCATACGCCTTTTATCTGTGTCTGCCATCATTTTGGCAGCCTCCTGTGCTTCTACATTATGTAAACGCATAATCCGCTGTGTTTTTTCCGACATATCCCCATGAATAAATACATTCATCACATCATCTCTGTCTTTTAGAATATAATCTGCATTTCTTCCAATGATCACACAAGGTTCCTTCTCAGCCAATGCCAGAATAACTTTTCTCTGCGCCTCGTATACCATATCTTCCACCGATTTGCCTGTCATATCACGTCCGGCAAATGCATAGGCAAACAACCCTTTTTTCGGAGATAATTCTGCATTTTCAAGAACATATTCCGGTGATAAACCAGACTTTTCTGCAATCTCATTGATAATATTTTTATCGTAATAAGCAATTCCAAGTTTTTTCGCAACTTCTTCCCCGATAAAACGTCCACCGCTTCCAAACTCTCTGCTGATTGTAATAATTCTTTTTGTCATCTCTGATTCCTCCTTAACTTAAAACGGCTACTTTATTTTTTCTGATCTTCTTTAAAAATACATAACCGACCAGGCATGCAATCACTTCTGTAATCGGGAATGCCCACCAGATCAGTGAAACACCCATCTGTCCATTTCTGACGAACAGTGAAAAGATTCCAGCCAATGGCAGGATGATAATAAGCTGCCTCAAAAGTGAAATAACCAGCGATTCCACGCCCCCCTCCAGTGCCTGATAAATACCCTGATAAGCAACATTGATTCCGGCAAACAGAAAACTGATAGAGATTACTCTCATCGCACTGATAAAGTATTCTCTTGACTGTCCTGCATTAAACAGCGTTGCAAATGCGCCCGGAAAAATCTCTGTGATTGCAATGCCGAGAATCATTAATGCTATCGTATAGATCAGACCATACCTGATGCCATCCTGTATTCTTTTTTTACTTCTCATTCCATACGCAAATGCAATAATCGGCGTGATCGCATCTCGCAGACCAAATGCAAGGAAAAGAACAAACTGCTGTACCTTATAGAACAAGCCATAGGCTGTCTGTGCGGAAGGATTGAACTTCAGAATTAAATTCATCACGTACACCATTATAGACATCAGAGCCTGTGCAATAATTGCCGGGAGTCCGATAGCATAGATTTCTTTTATAATGCCCG
>NZ_JBBMEK010000155.1:0-7784 GCF_040096555.1 Coprococcus intestinihominis
CTTTTTTGTGAAGAAGTGAGTAAATATCTTTATATCCAGAAAAGATGAGGATAAAAATATCGTGAGGATAAGCCGCAGACAATGTAGATTTTTTCGAGGCCGGAGATATCACCTAACATGAGGTCTCCCGGATCAGGCGGAGTGTCCTGGTGAGCAGGACAGGATCGGCATCATTGCTGATGCGGATTGTCACATCATTCATGGACACTTCAATCGTATGTGAATTGTCAAGGTTCGTTTGGTGCATCTGCGATGCTATATGCTGTTCCGGAAGGTGATCCGAAACAATGTCAATGGGAACCACGTCCTGCTTTGAGCGAGGAATCTCACAATGACCATAATTCGGTGCTGGGATCTGATCCGCTGCTGCTTTCCTGCAACGGCTGACCCAGTTATAAAAAGTGCTTACTGCGATGTCGTTTTCACGGCACCAGTCAGCATCTGTCATACCGCTTTGGCGGCATTCATTGATAAGCCTGATCTGTTCCGCCATCGGAACACGGGCTTTGCGAGTAGTTGCCATAACCTATCCTCCGTAATTGTAGTGAAATAGTTTAAATATCTTTCGCCTACAATTATAGAGGAAATCAGAGTATTAGAAAATCCGCAGGAATATTTGGCGCTTACCGTTTATAAAAGATTTATGAAATTCACTTGAATTTTCGTGCCCCTGAGCTCATTAACCCCTTACCGAATGGTTTTGACAGGTTAGACTTTGGATTACACAGATCATTAAACATATCAACCCATTGATCAATAATTGTTTTTTTATCAAATTTTTCCATATTGTTTTGTGAATTATTTGTAAATTTTTCCAATAATGACGGAGTTTTCATAAGTTTACTGAGTTTTGCAGCGAAATCATCAATATCAAACGGTTCAATCAAATAACCGTTAATATCTTGTTCCACAATCTCGCTTGGACCACATTTAATATTAAAACTAACAATTGGTAAACCATAAGCTTGCGCCTCTAGCAAAACCAATCCAAAACCTTCCATTCTACTAGTCATTACATAAATTGAAGAATCTTTATAAAATCTATCTATTTTTTTTGTGAATGGATACCATTCTACTCTTTCTATTTCTAACTCTTCCGCTTGTTTATGTAGCGCAACTTCTTTAGAACCGCTACCTACAATTTGCAATGTCCAATCATTTAATTCTTGATCCTCTTCAATTTTTCTCCAGATTTGAAGCAAAAAATCAAATCCTTTTTGATCTTCCAATCTACCAATTGCAAGTATTTTTTTCTTATTTCTATTAAATTGAGGAGGATTTGAATCAAAGCATGAGTAATTGTATATAGTCTTTAGTTTCTTCTCTGAACATCTAGCATTCTTCCAGTTCTGGCAATCTTGTTCGCTAAGCACCACTACGACATCACTAATAATTGCAGATATTTTTCTTGCAAACCATCTTGATGTATATTTTGCATCACTACAATAATTGAAATGTTCCCATGAAATTAATTTTGTATGTTTGCGCCTCAGAGAAAAAACTAGTGGAATAAAAAGAAGGGTTTTAAGGGTATCCACAACAACAAATACATCATAGTCATTTGTATTTATCTCTCTTCTAAGACAGTTTATAGTTTTAATTCGGCGTTTAAGGCTATGCTCTAATTTGTTGTCATTGAATTTAACAATCTTGATAGCAGGCAATATAGAATACTTTGCTTCCCTATTGCTGGCATTTACTGTGATTATAGTTGTATTTATTCCTCGTTCTGCAAGTTGATTTGCTAATTCAACAGTACATCTCTCTGTACCACCATCTTTTGTTATATCGTCAATAAATAATGCTATTTTCATAATCTCACCTCATTTTGATACACGGTAAAGAACTACTTGTTATCCAAATTCTCACTTGGTGAAGGTAACTGATCCGTATATCCGCGTAATCCCAATCTTCTAAGAAAAAAACCTTTCACAATACTGCACCATGTTCTAACATACGGCTTATGCCTCCAATACGCGTCCTGTTGTTCCCTGGTCATATACTTTTGCAAGTAATTCCAATACTCTCGCAGATAAAACATGCAATACTCTTTTTTCCACGGTTTGTTCGCAGTTATAAAATGCACTACAACCGCATTCTGAAGTTCCTCTGGATTTTTTAGTTTATGCATAACGCTGTTAGCCGCACCGTAATTATATTTCTTGTGTATCTCCTTGATTCTCCCTTCATAGATTATATTTAATATATCTTGATCCGGATAAATCAGCAGAAACTCCCTGGAGATTTTATCAATACAGGAAAGCAGTTCTTCCTGACTCATCTTCTCTCTGATACGTTCAAGCTGCAAAAGCTGCACACCAGAATTGAAATATTCCCCCTTAAGCCTTAATCGCGCAATGCTCTCCCTGCGAATTTCTTTATTCATATCATGCGCAGCTCCTACAAGATTATCCTCCAAATCGAAATCATATAATTCACTGAGACTACCTCTAACCAGGATATCGCAATCCAGATACAAGACTCGTTCACAGTCCGGCAACATCCAGGGAAGGAATAAACGATAGTACATTTCTTCCGAAAAATGCATATGGCAGGGTAACTCTGCAGCTATAGTTCTAAAGTGCTCCTTAATTTTTACTGGATAGAACTTCCACCCATATTCATTGGTCTGTTTATTCAGCGCGCCAAGATTATTCTCTGTTACTGTATGATAAACAAACCATAAGGCAACATTTCTGTTATGTACAGCAATACTATCTATCAGTATTCTCGCCGGAACGATATAGTCATCATTGCAATTTATCACTATGTTCATTCAATTCTCCTCCAAGACTAGCATCGTTTTTTAGCTTTTTTCAACTGTTCAATATAAATATTCTCCAGAATAGTTACGGTGTTGTTTATATTGTGGCGTGCAATCTGATGCGCATGTTCTTTCTGATAGATTTTTCGCTGCTCGTCGGTCATATAGGACAAATTTCGCATTGCATTCACCCAAATTTTCGGTTCATCTTCAATAGAAACCCAGCAGATATTGACAAAGTCCACTTCAGTTGTAATCTTATCAGATACAATACAGGGCAGTCCGGACATCTGTGCCTCGAGCAAAACAATTGGAAGGCCTTCGTATTTGTACGGGAACGCAAAATGTGCATTGCAGAATACAGCTTTGAAGGATTATCCGTTTTTCCCCAGAAGACAATACGGTCACTGCATGCGGTTCGTTTGGCCTGTTCTCTGGCAGCATCAATAATGCGCTCTAATTCGCGCATACTAGAACATTGTGTTATCTATCTTATTATGACTATTATTTTATTCAAACCAAGGCTATATACTTATAGAGACTACATCTAGCAATGTTCTTACTCAATCTCATTAAAACTTAAAAGTATCCTTCAGCCCAAGCCACTTCTGGTCCTTATCGCTCAGGTTCAGCTTCGTACCGTCTGCCAGCGTGTAGCCCTCTGCACTTCCGGCCACTCAATGCCGATTTCCGGGTCATTCCAAGCCATGCCACCCTCATCATTCGGATGCCAGAAATCATTGACCTTGTAGCAGAACTCAGCCTCATCGCTCAAAACCAGGAAGCCGTGCGCAAAGCCTTCCGGAATGAGGAACTGCTTCTTGTTCTCGGCAGAAAGGATCACACCATACCACTTAGTTCCTTTCCAGGCAGGATTTCCACTTGCATTATTTCAAGCCATTGCAGGGCGCACTACCTGACACTTTTTACCCCTCATTCTGAGTCCAGGAGATCAAAAATTGTATTTTTCACCGCAGATTTGGGAGATCTCAGACATCTTTATTTGAATATACGACATAATACTTGTCCACCATATTTTACTATAAGTTCATCTCTAAACACCAGTAACGTTATTAAGTATATTCCGAAAAACGAAATACAGGTCGCAATCATAGTGATAAATGCACTCTCAACGAAAAACAAATTCTTGACAGCAAACAGTGCAATCAGCGCAATTACATTTGCAAGTATAATCTTTCTGTACGACACAGCCACAAATGCGCTTTTCAACTCAATCCATGCGAATTTCACCTGAATTATTGCAACTAAGCATTCAGCCAACACTGTAGCCACTGATGCCCCAGCAGCTCCCCATAAAGGTATCATAACTGTATTTGCAACAAAATTTATGCACGCACCACAAATTGTGGAATACATGGTGAATTTCTCTTTTCCTAAAGGCGTTAGTACCTGCTGGCACGCAATATTTCCAATTCCAAGTGGAATAATCGCAAATGTAATAATCCGCATACAGCATACAGCCGATGCGTACGAATTTCCTCCAAGTATCTGTATTGTTTCTGGCGCCATCACCATAAAGTATAAAGCAAGTGAAGCGGATGCAATGATTACAAAATGTAATGATTTCTTAAGGTACTCCATGAATCTTCGTTCTTGTCCATTATTAAGGCAATATGCAATTCTCGGCAACAATACTGGACCTAACGCAGAAATTGTAGTAGCCAAAACCATTTTAATTTTAGTAGAAAGTGAATAATAAGCAACTTCTTCATCACTTGATAGAAATCCAAGCATAACAGTATCCATGCTTGTGTAGACCGAAACCGCTACAGACAAGGCAAAAAATGTCCAAATCGGTTTCATGTGCTGTCTAAAATTATATTCGCCTCTATAACTTTTCCTTGTAAGAAATTTTCTAGCGTTCCATAAATTCAAAACATTAGAACCGCCCGCACTAAACACTTGCAATGCCCCATACAAAATATAATCAGAAGGGTCATGTATCATAACAAACATCAAAATCACGGATATGATTTTAAACGTTATATTTCTAATGGTGATATATTGATACTGTTCAATTGCTTGATATAGCCATTCCATCCCCATTAGATTAAGAAATAGCGTCATTGAATTAATTAGCATCAAGGTGGAATCTTCATGTAATTTCGGAACCAACATGATTCCTATAACGAGGAATAAATATGATACAATAGCAGCTCCCCCATTAATCACGACAAGTTCATGAACAGTTTTTGTCAATTTATCTTTATTATCTCTGCACGCTGCACAAGCTCGAATCCCATAAGTAGGGATCCCGAGTTGGGCAAACATAGAAAAATAGCTAACAACCGATGCTGCGAAAGCAACCTTTCCATTCCCTATGGTTCCTAATGTTCGAGTAATATATGGTAACGTAATAAGAGGGAATATATATTGCGAAATTTTAAGGATTATGTTCATTACAAAGTTATACTTTACGCTGTGTATCTGAATATTCTTTTCCTTTTTTTCCATCATCTATCTCCAATTTTTCAATTTTTATATTGGATACATATGTCTCTTGAAAATCGCTCAAAAAGATAAAAATCATATATAGCAACACCATCACTGGATAATTTAGTCCTTCATAGAAAAACATACATATTGCATTACCTATCAAGCATAAAGATACTGCGATTTGTATTTTATTAATCTTGTTTGATGTTGTAAAACGTTTAAACGCCATGGCAATTACATAGAAGATTAGTATTAGTCCAACTAAACCAGTCTCATGTATCAAAGTGATATACTGATTGTCAATTGCTGCACTCCATGTGAATGTCCCGAACTTTTTAATAGGATTGTATTTTAAAAATAACAAACCATAGTTTTTTCCTCGTCCAAAAAACAAATCTCCAATGTGGCTCTTCCAATATTCAAATGAATTCAATATTATCTCTATTCTAACTATATGGCCCTCTCCTGCTTCTAATGAGCCTTGTATTCTTGTACTGATAAACCTTACAATTTCAGCTGCAACATTGTATCCAAGGGCTATTGATACCATAAAGGCTATCCCCACAGCAAGCATGCCATAAATGAGATATGACCGGTCAATTCTATGGGAATGGAATTTTAAAAGATAAATAAATAGTACAACGGCAGCAGCAATCCAAGCACTTCTAGATTGTGTTAAAATAATTGCCGAAACAACACCAATAATCGCAACAACTTGTGTTCTTTTCTTACGAATCGGAAAGACGATTGTCAATATTAAGGTTATTAGTAAAAAACAAGAGCATACTATCGGATGGTTAAAAAAACCAACCACTCTTGTAGTTCCTTCTGTTAGTCCTTTTCCTAGGATTGATGCCCAAATATGTTTTTTACTTAATGCTTCAACGAGACAAAAAGCAGATAAAACAAGACCAAAATTTCTCAAAAAAATCAAAAATTTCTCAGCATTGATATTTACTATTGTGAATTTCAGGCATGTATAAATTATGAAATACTGAATAAACAAATTAATTGTGTAATTCGGGTCAAAATTATCCCCAAAATTCAGTAGTGTTATAATTAAAAGATATACTCCATAAAATAATACAACTTTTTCACATTTCCCAGGCTTATGAAAGATTAATCCCTTTGCTGTTGGAATCAGTAATAGTAATAGTGTTATTGGTAAATTATTTAGAGGCCCATTTTGGAGTAAAATAATCGCCACAATAATCCAGCACAAAAAGGATGTTCTTCCTATTGTTAAACCATGCTCTATCTTTTCCACGTTCCTAATCCCTTTCAACTCTTCTAATGTAATCATTTAAAATGTCCATGGCATTACCCCATGAAAAAGACTTTGCGCATTGTTCTCCGTTGGTTGCAATTCTATTTCTGAGGCCTGAATTATCTATCAATCTTATAACGTTATTTACTAGTGAATTTACATCAGCAACTGGTGAAAGTAACGCATTTTTTTCATTTATTGCATATTCTTTTACACCATCATACTCTGTGCTAACCAAAGCTGCGCCACAGGCCATAGCCTCCAAACCTGTCAGACCATATCCCTCACAAACTGTTGCACACAAAAAAACTGCAACATTATTATAAATCTCAACAGTTTGTTCCTGCGATGCATTCAGTGTAAAATCAATCCACTGTGGTATTTCAAACGATGGTTTTGAAGTACCAAACATCTTGACTTTAAGATCGGGATATATTTTCTTTAATTGCAATATTGCTTCGTAAGCATACTTGAACCCTTTATGCTCTGCCTCATGATAAAGTACACCAATAGTATGACTGTTTCTCTTATCTATTTGCTTTATAACTTTGTAAACATGTGTATCAATAGGATTTTTCAAAACAAGTGAAGGCTTTTGTGCGTGTTGGTCAACAATGTCCTTTAACCAACCGGCTATTACGATATTATCAAGTCCCAACGAAAAAGTTTTGTTAATTTCATTTTCTGGATACACCCATTTTTCATAGCCTTGTATAAAATACGCTTTTTTTGCACTTGGAAAAAATTGTAACGTCTTTTCGACTGTATCCACACCTGTTGCTATCGCCAACTCATACCGTTGCATTATCTTTTTTATACCAGTTTTGGTACTACTATATTTTTTGACTTTTTTATCAAGTACAAACCATTTGGGTTCAACAATTGTAAATATCTCTATTGCCGTCTTCCGTATTGAACTTGGCATTTTGAATCTGCTCAGAGCGTTATCATTCAAATAAAGTATTCCAATATCGTGTCCCTCCGCAGAAAGCCTATTTGCATACTCATAAACCATTTTATACCCGCCTATTGGCTTCTTTAGCATTTGCGGTAAAACAAAACATATTTTCATCTTAGCGAACTCCTCTTAGTATAGATTAAAGAGTACCCTCACACGGTATGATCTTAATAATTGTTTAGGCATGTCATTTATAGACTCGTTACATAAAATAGCCATCTTACAACGTATTGAATGTCTGTACTTTGACACGCGTTCTAAAAATGACTTTTCCTCATCACTCATATTTTTTATATTATTAAGCATTTCACACGCAACCGTTGCCATGGAGTGAGTGC
>NZ_JBBMEK010000156.1:0-7780 GCF_040096555.1 Coprococcus intestinihominis
TAACTGCCTTCGGGTACACTTTCTTCATTTCTTCCCATTCCACAATGAACTTATCTGCCACTGGATAGCAGAGTTTTCCTGCAATTGTGGAAGCATCAATTCTATCGAACACTTCAATGTAAATAGTTTTAGCGCCCATCAGCTTACCAATCCAAAAAAACGGAATTGCAGGCGCAGCTCCGGAACTGATGATAAGATCTGGCTTCTCTTTAGGAAGGATTTTCAGTGCTCTCCACGTGTTGATAAGAATGGCTTTGATGGAACGGTTTGAAGGATAATAGACGGAGTACATCTTCTCTCCCTTAAGAAGAGAACGAGCATCTTCCTTATCAAAAGTCACCCAAAATCTATTCTTATCCTGCCAGAAAGGCTTCAACATATATAAATGTGTGAGATGCCCGCCAGATGAACCGACTAGACACACTTTTAATTTCTTTTCTGCCATATTTGCTCCCCTCCTCGGTTTCTATCTATTATTCTTCTCTCCCACGCCATCTGGTGTGGTGTGTTGTTTTCTTGTTTTGTTTTTATGGGGTTTTCTATCCCATTCACCCAGTGTCCTCTACCCTTTCTACCCCATTCACCCAGTGTCCTATACCCTTATCTTTTACCCCTCTTTTAAACTTCCTATTTAAACCTCTATCTTCTTCTCCACCCTCATGAGTGGTTGATTGGTTTTGATGGTTAGTTTGGTTGAGTAGATTTTTGTTGTTGTGTTGTGGTTTTTCTTGTTTTGTAGTTTGGTCTGTTTTGTTTTTCTACTTCTCTTCCTCTACCCCATTCACCCAGTGTACCTTTAACTTTCTTTTACCCCTCACTTAAACTTCCTTATCCACCCCAATCTTTCGGTGCTGGTATTAGTGAAAGTGGTTGGAAATAGTACATATAAGGTAGGGTGGAAAGAATGGGGAACCAACCGCTAAACCATGACGAGCATACAAATATACAGTGTATATCTTTTTTAGTGCTTTTTAGTGGGTCTATACCCTGCACTCTTGTGGGGACATCAAATCTACCAGACAAGTCTTCGCCAATGGAATGTAAGCATTCCAACCACCCTCGCTACCATAATCGGAATTTGCAAAACAATTTCTTCTATTGTTATTAAAATCAGTTTCGGTATCCATCTCAAAAGGCTCCTCATATTTTTCTCTGTATCTATGTATGCTGCAAATATTGTCAATCCAATTTGAGCCAAAGCATATCCTGCAAACACCAACGAACAAAACGGAAACATATTCTTGTCTATCAACAAAACCGTGTAAATTACCCAAAATATAGGCCCAAGTAACTCAATCACGAACTGATAGCACATTGTTACGAGCCCCAATAGCCCATAATGTGGATTAGCAATCATGTTATAGTGCTTGATAAGACAATCCATCAATCCCCTTTGCCACCTGTCTCTTTGGTGTAATAACCTTTTAATGCTATGTGGCACTCCGGTATAACAGACAGCAGTTGGATCATAAACAATCTGTTTCTTCGATTGCTGATAGTCTTTCTCTTGCAATCGAAGAACCAACTCCATATCTTCTCCAACAGTATCGATATCATACCCATTAATTCCCAGCAGAGTGCTTTTGCGAAAGACCCCAAATGCCCCTGAAATCAAACACTGTGCGTTTAACCTGGCAAATATGCTCCTGGAAATCTGAAATGTCTTCATATATTCGCAAGACTGAATCGCTTCCAGCTGACATGAGTCTTCTCTTTTAACAAGTAAGCGTCCACCGACAGCAACCACTTCATCATTTCGGAAATGCTTTACCGCCTTAGAAAGAGCATCTTCCTGTAATACACAATCAGCATCAAGTATACAAACCAAATCATTTCTTGCATGGCAAAGCCCTTCATTCAAAGCATTTCCCTTTCCCTTTTTTCGGATATAAAACTCTCGCAACAAATAATCCGAATCTTGATAAAAAACATCTTTTTCAGCCACATCTGTGCCCTGTGGAAGATCTTTGATATCATTTCTTAGAATCAAAATCTCACAATTCGTACATTCCTGTCGTATAACGGATTCTATTGTTTCGTTTATGATTCTTAATCCGGTTAAAGGAATCAGGATACTTACTGAAAATCAGATTTATTTATCATCCTCATCTCCTCTGCTATAGTTTATCGACATTCCGGTCGAGTTCTGTATGAGCTTGGATTTCTGTCAACAAAATCCATGTGAAAACTCAACTGAGAATTTATGATAGACATTTCTGTACTCTACATACTTAAAAGAAGTAGCCTTTTCAGCATTTCGTATGCTTTTTATTGGCCTTTTACAACAATCCTACTTCAGCAAACTGCGTTGGCCGCACATTAGTAGGGGCCGCAATGACAACAAAATCAGCATCGGCGTATGCGGTCTTAGCATCCAGCGTTGCAGCCAAATTCAGTTCTTTCTCTGCGAGATACTTCTCGATATAGTCATACTGAATCGGAGACTTACGGTTGTTGATCATCTTACTGTTGATTTTGTTCTGCATTACTACTTATTCCCTCTTTTAGTCTTGTTATGTGCCTGTGATAGGCACTTCTTCCTGCCCGCAAAAACACTGCGCTTTCTGACGCGCAGTGTTTTTGCGTAATAGAAATTGCTACAGATTATATCTGCATATTCGTGTTCTATGTATTCATGTTCTATATTCTATGTACCGTTATTCTATGTATCAGTACTCTCCGTATTTGCCGTAGTGGCCATAGTACTGCCCATAGCCACCGTAACTCTTATTCTCAGATATCTTGACCTTGTTTAATACAACGCCAAGCAACGGACAGCCGCTGGCTTCCAGCTGCTCTTTCATCTTCTGTGCCATTCTCCGGCTGACTTTCTTCTGTTCAATGACCATCACCATGCCGTCCACGCTCTTGGCCACAACGGCCGCATCAATCACCGCGCCGATCGGAGCACAGTCCACGATGATATAGTTAAAACTCTTCTTCATGGCTTCAATGGCTGCCTTGAACTTCGGATTTCCCAATAATTCCGCCGGGTTCGGGGCATTCAGACCTGCAAATGCCATATACAGATTCTTGATGTTGGTCTTGCAGATCACATCATTGAGGGGCACAAAACCTGCCAGATAGTGACTCAGTCCCTTGACCTCCTGATCCGGCATACATCGATTGTATAAAACGGATTTTCTCAAATCCGCGTCAAGAAGGATGACACGTTTACCATCCTCTGCCAGTGCTTTGCAGAGGTTGAATACAACCGTACTCTTCCCCTCATTAGGAAAACTACTCGTAAAAGCGATACACTGTTTGTCCTGCCCGCAGAAATAGATATTCGTTCTCAGCTGTTTATAATATTCGCTGACGGCTTCGCCGTCATCGATTCTTGTCAGATTAATTGAATTCATCAGTTTCGATTTCCTTTCTCTTTCTGGATGTCTTTTTCCCCTGCTTTGCTCGCTGCTTCTTCTGCTTCTTAGCCTGTCGCTGCTGCTTTTTACCATTGTAAGGAAGCACTGCCAATGTTGTCATACCCAGATATTTCTCAATGTCGTCTTCTGTCTTAATAGTATCATCCATCAAATAAAGTACTGTAATGACTGCCATAGCCAGAACAATACCTGCCAGAAGGCCCAATGCACAGTTCTTCTTCAAACTCGGGCTGGATGGTTTCTCAGGCACAGCCGCCTCTTCATAAATCTTGATTGCCTGCATGCCAGTGATCTCTTTCAGCTTTGACTCAGCCACGGAAGCCACTTCATTGGCAATATCTGCAGCTGTCTTCGGATTCGGATCATTCACTGTCACCTGAAGGATACGGCTGGATGTCGGATTCGTCACCTCAACCTTTTCGAGAAGCTGCTGATAATCTATCGTCAGATTCAGCTTCTTGATCACATCTTCCATAAAACTGCGGCTCTCGATCATGCTGGAATAGTCACTTGTCAGCTGCTGACCAACCTGCATATCACTCAGAGTAGAGGAATTACTATTACTATTATCCGGCATAACATACATCATGGAAGATGCACTGTATAACGGTGTCATCAGAATTGTTGTGCAGGCAAACATGATCACAAGACCAACAATACCTGCCAATAAAATCGCCGCCAGGTGCTTCTTCATCACCATCAGCAGTTCCAGTAAATCAATTTCCATCTCTTCATTGTCATTTCTTTTCTTTTCCATTACTACTTACTACTACTTTCCATTCTTTAAATTGTTGTGTTGGTAAACTGCGGGTGTCGAGTTCTATCGACTTGATATCGATTCTCGCAGATTAATGTCAAATTCTGTCGTTTTTGACATCAGGTGCTGCTGATCAGGCGGTTCTCCAGAATTGCTCTCGGATTCTCCTCTGCCAGCTGTCTGAGTCTTGCGCGGCCGCATTTCTTCTCAATCCATTCGGCAGCTTTCCGGTACTGTGGCGGTCTCGATGTCATATTGTGGGCATCGGTTCCCAGCACATCGATATAGCCATCTTCCACCAGTGCCCGACACCGGCGCACCCATCGGTCAAAACGCCCGCCGATCAGGCCATCGGTATTCATCTGCAGAATAATCCCGCTCTCCTTCAGTTTCTCTAACTTGTCCCATTCATCAATCAGACAATCCAGACGCTCCACATGGGCTAGAACCGGCAGATAACCCCCATACAGAATCTGCTGCAGACCACTGTAAACATTATGATAAGAAGCATTCGGCTTGTACTCCACCAGCACATAACGTCCGCCGTTCATAGTCGTGATACTACTGCTATCCAGATATTTCACCATATCAGGGAAATACATCACTTCATTGCCCCGGTACAGATGCATGTCTTCATACTGCTTTTTCGCATATAATTCCAATGCCCGAAAAGCCCGCATGACCTTCTTCGGCCGCTCCGCATCATCCGCATTGTGTCTGTTGTAATGGGGTGTGACGCATAAGTGCCGTATACCTTCCTCATACGCCATGTCCAACATCCGGCATGACATCTCAAAAGTCTCGGCTCCATCGTCCACTTTCGCTAGTATATGGGAATGAATATCATAAAACTCCATACTGAACCTCATTTTCTCATATTAACGTATATTCATATCTATTATATCGAGCGACCATTTTTTGTCAACTGCAAGGATGGCTTTTTTTGAGAACTTTTGTCAAAAATATAAGAGATAATATCAAAAACAGCTTTAGAATTAACTTTCGTTAATTTTGGAAGAGAATTACATTTAACCTATAATAATCATTTTTTCAAAAAAATATAATGATTTTATTCCAACAATTTAATATCCATACATCTTTATTGAATTGAAAAATCCTTCAATGTATAAGCCAATCGTTCAACAGTTTCATAAACATATACATCCGGATGCTGTTCCGCAAAATCTTCATAACTATATGTATTAGAATATCGGAAATAACTTTCATTAAACTGTGACCCTATATATGGAGCCATAGCTGTAGAAAACGAGTCCCTACGGACATATAATTTTCTTGGATCCGCATTATCCGCAACATAACGAAATACCGTATTAAAATCTTCTTCTAAATTTTGTACATTATGTGTTTCATACCCATCAACTTGGTAATCAAAATCTGCAAACGTTAATTCTTTTAATAAATGCAGCATTGAGGCAAGATCCCCTGCTCTATTATTTATTTTTGTTATATGTATCCGGTCATCTTCAATAGATGGCATATTAATTCCTAATTCTTTCAAAAGTGCTGCTGCACCAACATAACCACCAATTTGATTCCAATGCGTATCTGTTTTATAATAAATATTATCATCCAAATATTCCTTAACAGACATTAGCTCCTCATATGGATAGACGACTCTCAAATCCGTATTTTCTTTTAAATAATTAACAATTTGAAGTACTCTATAATTATCCGCCGGCGTTTCAAACCGGTCCGGCATATCTTCTGAGTATATTCTTTCCTTATTCGGTGCAATAAAAATAATAAATTCTATATTTCGCTCTGCCAAAAAATCTCTTTGCTTAACACAATTTTCCGCAATTTCCTGCAATTCTGCCTCTGTATAAAGATTATTTCCTTGATAACAGCCTATTGGATCTCCATCATCTTTATTATCATAAAACAACCAGTTATCCTTCCCAATGATGACTTTACTATTAGCAGATCTATCAAACACGAAATAATCAATCGATGAATTTAATTTGATAAGATTATTTCGAAAAGGTAATTGATCATTAAAATAGTTATCATACTCTTCCGCAAATGTTCCATAATTATCCACTGTCAATCTCGGTTGCTCCGACATTTCCCTATTCTCATAATTCTCCGTATCAACATATTTTTCAAGCAAAATCCAAAACAGCCACAAAAAACAAATAACTATGATAAATGTAAATAGAATTATCTTTGGTCCGATTTTTTTCTGCATTTCCGCATTTCTCCATTAAAACTGAAAATAAATAAAAGGATTATAGGTATCACTGGCTATAGATGCCAAACAAAGGATCAATAATAGAATACAATAAATAGCTTCTATTATTGAATCTTTCCATTTATCTGCGATCTTTTTCGGTACTATAATTTTTAATAATCCCATACCTATTACAGCACATATCCCGACAAAAATTGTTTTTCTATCTAAATAAAAGCCCTGTTCTATTCCTATGTCCATATGTCTCCATGGCATAACCATTCGTGTAATATATCTTATACCTGTCAAAGTATCATTGGCTCTGAATAATACCCAACCAAAATTTACAACTAAAAAACAGTATAAAGTTGATATAATTTTCGACTTATTAAGTACTTTCTTAAATCCCATACGTTCGACAATCGAAAAAAAGCCATGATAAAGTCCCCACAAGATGAAAGAAAAATCTGCGCCATGCCACAATCCGGTTAAAAAGAACACAATTACTAAATTCACATATGTTCTGACTTTACCTTTTTTATTTCCGCCTAATGGAATATAGACGTATTCTCTAAACCAAGAACCTAAAGATATATGCCATCTCCTCCAAAATTCCGAAATAGATTTCGATAAATATGGATAATTAAAGTTCTCTAATATATCAAAACCAAACATTTTTCCAAGCCCAATCGCCATATCCGAATATCCTGAAAAATCATAATAAATCTGAAATGTATATGCTAACGCCCCTATCCAGGCCGCTCTTATATCGATTACCGTAATATCATACGAATATATTGTATCAACACACATTCCCAAAACATTTGATATTAACACTTTCTTTGCAAGTCCATATATAAAACGTTTAAAACCGGAAGAAACTTTCCACCACGTAATATTTCTTTCTTCTATCTGTTTATTAATTTCCCGATATTTTACAATCGGTCCCGCTATAAGCTGAGGGAAAAAAGAAATATATAATGCGACATTAACGATTTTAGGAGAACATTCAGTATCCCCCCGATACACATCAACAATATATGATATTGCTTGGAATGTAAAGAATGAAATACCAATTGGCAAGACAATATTCGGAACCGGTAGCCATTCTCTATGCACAATTTTGTTTATAGTCGATATAAAAAAACCGGCATACTTATAATATCCAAGTATTGTCAAATCACATACTATGCCTATAACTAAATACATCTTTTTTGTATTGCCTTCATATCGATCAATTGCCTTTCCAATTGCCCAATTGATAATGACAGAAAACATCATCAACAAAACTAAATATGGTTCTCCCCAGGCATAAAAAATAAGACTTGCTATTAATAATAAAATATTAGAATACTCTTTTTTACAAAAATAATTCAATATAAATACTATCGGCAAAAACATGAGTGCAAATTCCGGCTCATCTGACCACGCATTCCGCTAAGAACT
>NZ_JBBMEK010000157.1:0-7753 GCF_040096555.1 Coprococcus intestinihominis
TATCGAATACGATTTCATTGCCATCCAACAGGGCAATGCTGATTTCTTCTTCTGCCAATGCGTCCATCATCTCAGCTTCATTGTCATACATATAGATTACCGGAATGAAGTTCTGATCCTCAAATCTGTCTTCTTCCAGCCCATAGCTGACCAGCCGGCTGCCGCCTTCCGCGCAGTATCCAATAGAGATTCTCATAATTTCCTGCTCAATACCATCACTCTCAAGCATGGATAGCACAAGCAGAAAGACCGCCAGAGCCATCAGGCGTTTCCAAACCACTGCCATCCCTCTTACTTCTCTTTCTTTATTTTCCACCGGCTGTCACCTTCTCTCTTATCGCATATCTGCTCAAAATTCTAATATACGGATAGTGTATCATAATTTCCGGTACTTCCACCATAGTTATCAGCGAAATATAAAAAAGAAGCAGAAAATGCTTCTGCTTCTTGCCTTGCATACTGCGGATAACAGGAATCGAACCTGCACGGGGTACCCCACCAGATCCTAAGTCTGGCGCGTCTGCCAGTTCCGCCATATCCGCATAATCTATTCAATTCTTCTTCCGGAAACAATAAGTCCGGAAAGAAAAACAAGCCTTCTCAGGCTTGCTCAAATGAGACATCCGGGGCTCGAACCCGGGACACCTAGATTAAAAGTCTAGTGCTCTACCAACTGAGCTAATATCCCATATCTTATTTAATTCACCCAATTAGCTGGGCTAGTTGGATTCGAACCAACGTAATGCAGGAGTCAAAGTCCTGTGCCTTACCGCTTGGCGATAGCCCAAAGTCCTGCATAAAACTTACATCAGTTCTATGAAGGTGGATACAGGGATTCGAACCCTGGGCCTCCAGAGCCACAATCTGGCGCGCTAACCAACTGCGCTATACCCACCATACCACTTCGCAATTAAGCAAAGAGAAACGAGCCTGAAGGGATTCGAACCCCCGACCCACGGCTTAGAAGGCCGTTGCTCTATCCAGCTGAGCTACAGACTCATATTCAAAAAACAATGTTTTGTTTTGATGTAAATCATACATCGTCGGGGTGACAGGATTCGAACCTGCGACCTCTTGATCCCAAATCAAGCGCTCTAGCCAAGCTGAGCCACACCCCGTTTCATCAACAGCATTTCATCCGTGACGCAAGATATATTCTATATTACAAACAGCAAAATGTCAACCCTTTTTTTTATTTTTTTTAAATTTTTTATTTTGCATATGTAATTCAACAAAAATGGCTGCTATCCGACTTCAAAAACCGCAGAATCCTCCCTAGAGATAATAGATTTCGATGTCAAAATCTCCCTTTCGGTTGACATTCAGGATCGCATAGGATGGTCTTCGATTATCCTGCCTTGGAAGAGAAATGCTTCCTGGATTGACAACAGTTACTTCTTCCGTATCATCCAACACAGGCCTGTGAATATGGCCAAAGAAAGCATAATCGCACCCTCTTGATTTTGCTGCTGCCCTTAATTCCCCATAGCCATAATTCACATAGTAATTATGGCCATGCGTCATAAAGATCTGATGCCTGCCAATCGTAATGACCTTCTCCCTCGGAAGCCTTGAAAAGAAGTCATTGTTGCCGGCCACCATCTCTACCGGACAAGGTGCGATTGCCTCCAGATAGCCCTCACTGCCCTCCAGATCCCCCAGATGGATCAGAAGATCAACGGGACTGACTTTTCTGATAACCTTTTCCATATTCTGATTTCTTCCATGTGAATCACTGACAAGAAGTACTCTCATTATATCCCCTTTGTATCAAGATAAGCGCCTATAACAGGCTTAATCAGCTGCAATGCCTTTCCTCTGTGACTAATGGCATTCTTCGTCTCCGAAGACATAGATGCCGTTGTACAACCATATTCCGGTACATAAAAGATCGGATCATAGCCGAAGCCATTTTCCCCTTCCTCTTTATAGCCTATACGGCCTTCAATTGTTCCCCGGACAACTTCTGTTTTTCTGTCCGGGAAAGCCGCTGCCACACAACACACGAATCTGGCCGTCCGCTTTCCATCCGGAACGCCTGTTAATCTTTCTATCAGATTGACATTTTTGATGTGATACGAAGTCTCCTCACCCATGTAACGTGCAGAATAAATTCCCGGTTCACCGTTTAAATAATCAATCTCGAGTCCTGAATCATCTGCCAACACAATCGCACCAGTCATTCTTTCGATGGCCTCCGCTTTAATTGCCGCATTTTCTTCAAAACTGCTGCCATTTTCATCAATGTCCGCCTGAATACCGGCTTCTTTAAGGGACAGGATTTCTACCGGAAAATCCGCCAGAATCTCTCTGATCTCTTTCATTTTATTCTCATTGGTTGTTGCAAATATAATGCGCTGCATAATTATCTCTCCTCATTCTCCCAACGAATACCCGTCACAATTCATCCCCGTCTTATTGATCCGGAGTTAAATCTGTATAAGCTTTGAGACAGGCATTGCATGCGGATGCTTCCTCCATATGGCTCCATAAACTGCCATTATAGCTCATATAGCTCTCACCATCAGAAATATCGGCCTCCACCGTCAGCTCGTTGGATACATATTCTATCGCGATTGGATGCATGGAGCCCATGGTGTATATCTGCACGATCACCGCAAAGCGCTGGTCTGCCTCCAAGGGCTGTGGATTCTCCAATGGAATGGTATAATAGCCTTTATCTTTAATATAGCCACTCTGTAAAAAAACTCTGCGGTCCATATCTTCAATGCCCTCAAAATCTCTCACCAGATAAATATCATAATATGTCTCTGCATCCGTGGCATAAAAACCTGCCGCCCGAAGCGTGTTCTTGCTGTCCGTCTGATAAACGCTTGAAAACCAGGCCATTGGTTCATTATATCCAATAGATCCCGTCCATCCAAGCAAATCCGTCTGATAGATCCGGTCATAATTATCTGCATCTTCCACACCCGTATAAGATACACCATAGACACCAATATTCGGGTCTTCGTAGGATATATAGAAAAATCCATTCTGACCGAAATCGGCCCCCCAGCTGTTCTTGCAGATAAAAGCGCCGTCCTTCTCCGGCTCTGTAACAAAATTTTCTTTCGGATAGGTGTCATCCCATCCGATAATATCAATATCATGGTTGCATTCCTGACTTTCGGGATAATAATAAGCGGCGTTTTCCTCATTATAATAGGCGCTGAGTGAACGAATATCCGGCTGGGAATAGATTGCCGACTGCACAGCTCCGTATTGCATAATCAACTGCTTAATCTGCGAATAATCCCTTTCGTTGATAATCACCGCATCCTGAAGATGTACCGCCGCACTGAGGCCATCTTCATATTTCCCATCGCCATAAGGATCCTGCGCCTCCGTCACAGGGCCCCTCCAGCTTGTCATATACGCTAATGCCATATTATAATCTCCGCCATCGTCCAGATCCGCATTAAATCCGTTATTCATCGCCAAATGATCGACAGAAAACTCACATTTCTCATCCGGCAGCAGAGAAGATTCCAATGCAGACAAAGCAGCGAAAGCCCAACAGGTTCCCCAGCTTCCCTGGTCCCTTACTTCAGAAACTCTTCCATAATCACGCAGATCATATCTGACTGGCAGTGACACCGGTTCATCTTCCGGTGTCGCCAGCATTGCCGTGTTATTTTCATCATCCCACTGATAATCATAATCAAAATAATCTGCAAGATAGTTCACAGAAAGACAGATATTGCCATGCCGATCAAATTCTGCTATCCTGGCCTCTGTCCATCCGTCATCCGTCCGAACCCGATTTTTTTGAATGTCAATCTCACAGGTTTTCTGACCTTTGATCAGTTTGATGATATCACCATTCATCCTGGCCGCTGTACATTGAAAGAGATCATTAACCATCGTTTCCGGAATCATTAATGTCATATCATCTGACATCCAGATTTGGTCGTTGCCGCTCGTTTCCACTTTCCGGTCATCACTATAGAGGCTAATTGTTCTGCTGTTAATGTCCTTTGCTTTAATTAAATTGTAATGTCTGGTCAGTTCCTGAGAATCCTGCCCGCGAAACTGTGTGGCAGGTACCCGCATCCAAAGAATACCTCCTATGCCAAGTACCATTGCCAGAACAATGAAACGCTTTAAGTGTTTCAATTGAACCTCCTGTTATCCACTCTTTTTGGTGGCTTTGGTCCCATAAATTGATAAAAATAAGTCTTAATCATACCATTATAAATCTTACGATTCTTATCTGCCTTTCGCCCAATATATCGTTCGGCATCCTCATAAGAAGTCAGTACATAGTAGGACCAGCTGTCCAAATGTCTGAACGCATTACCGATATCTGTATAAAGAGCCGGCAAAGCTTCCTTCTCCTCCAGTCGTTCACCGTACGGCGGATTTGTAATCACAAAACCATACTTCTTCGGATGACGCAGTTCGCTGACCGGACGCTGCTGGAAATGGATCAGATGATCCACACCTGCTTCTCTGGCATTGGCCATCGCAACCTTGATAACTTCACCATCAATATCATATCCCTGTATACGCATCTCCACGTCATTGCAGATCAGGTCATTAGCCTCTGTCACTGCATCATACCACCCCTTCATCGGAAGAAGATGTTTCCATGCCTCAGCCGTAAATTCACGATTCATACCCGGTGCAATATTGGCGCCGATCATTGCTGCCTCAATTGGAAATGTTCCGCTGCCACAGAAGGGATCTACCAGAATTCGATCCTTATTCCATGGTGTCAGCATAATCAATGCCGCCGCCAGTGTTTCAGACACCGGTGCCTTACCGGTCAATTTTCTATAACCTCTCTTGTGAAGTGATTCACCTGTGGTATCCAGTGCAAGCGTTACTTCATCCTTCAGGATAAAAACTCTTAACGGATATTCATCTCCGTCTTCTTTGAACCAATCTACTCTGTATGTCATCTTCAGACGTTCAACGATTGCCTTCTTCACAATTGACTGAATGTCCGAACTGCTGAATAACTGACTCTTGGCTGTTGAAGCCTTTTTGACCCAGAATTTTCCGTTGACCGGGATATAATCTCCCCATGGAATCGCCTTCGTTGCCTCAAAAAGTTCATCAAAAGTCCTTGCTTTAAATCTGCCTACACAGAGCAGAACTCTTTCTGCTGTTCTTAAAAAAATATTCGCCCGTGCAATGGCTTTTTCATCTCCTCTAAAGGTAACTCTGCCATCTGCCACATTGACGATTTCGTATCCCAGTGCCATAATTTCTCTTTTAAGTACGGCTTCCATGCCAAAATGACATGGTACAACATATTCAAATGTATTATTCTCCATTATTCTTCTCCTCTGTCCGTTCGGCTTCAATCTTTAGTATATACTTTTTATAAATCTCAGGCAAGACACGCCTTACGTAATTTATTATTTTTGACTTTTTATACAAATAAGCGACCCCTGTATGATAAAATTCCACCACTTATACTTAAAACATCCAACCCCTGTTCTGACATCCTTCTGCCGGCGAGCATACTGGCCCCGCCATGGCTGCAATAAAGGATATATCGCCTGTTTTTTGGAAGTTTTTCTATATAATGATCCAGAAATTCATAGGGAAGATTGAGAGCTCCCTGCATATGACCTTTTCTGTAATCTCTGTCATTCCGAAGATCAATAACAACATACTCCCAATGATTCATCAGGCTTTCGGCTTCCCTTGCGGAAATTAATTGAAATGCCATGACTTTCAAATACTCCTTTTATTTATATTATATGCGAAAAAACTGCCGCAGTCGAATAGACTGCGGCAGCTGTCAAATTATTTTTATTCTTCTATCGTTCCCTACTGTTTTTGTATGCGTTTTTATAAGTGTTCTTCTGTGAATACTCATCTTCCGAATCTTCACTGTTTTTCATGCTATCTGCGGTATTTTTGTATGCGCTCTTCGCTGCATGCCCTGCCTTATCACTTGCGCTGTTTCTGCAGTTTGTGCTATTGGTACTATTCGTACTGTTACTGCAGTCGGATGTTTTATTATTGTAGCTTGTTTTATTCTTTGCCATACGATTAACCTCCTTTAATTATGGTACGTCAATAGTATGACCCGGATTTGTTTTTTTATGTGTTTCTCAATATGTTTTTTTTACTCTGATCAGATATCGCAAATAGCGGTATACTTCATCCTCGCCTTTAACTGCCAGCATTTTGAGCAAGCGTTCCAAAAGCTTACGTGTTTCCGGATGAATTGTAATATACTCTTTCGTTCTCTTATAGTATCTCCACGGACTCATCGTTGTATACCTGTCTTTTTCATAAGTTTTGCAGGCAGCTACGCGATCCGCAAACATTTCAGCTACATATTTAACCGGCATCTTAATTCCGACAATACCAAGACTGCGATCCTTCGTCACATCCGTCCAATATTCATAATGATGACGGTTTCTGCCCTTATGATGCAGCCAGGACTCTGAATAGCCCTTTGCTTCCCTCTCTGCAGCATTCGGGCTCTTGTCTCCTTGATAATACTGAACGCCTGTTTTAAATTCCGTTGGGGAATACTTCGAAAGATCATGTGTCAACCCCTGCCAGTACAACCCCATCTTGAAACATCCCTGCATCACCAGAATTCTATGCATCGTAATCGTCTTAAAATGATGCCATGCCACCAAAAGCTTACTCATATCTGAAGTACCTCCTAAAAAAATTCTATAAAACTATGTGCAAAATGCATCCAAAATTATTGATAACCTATAATTTCTATATTACGCTCCATCTGATATCAATTATCAGTGCGTGAGAGGTTGCTGTGTGCCAGTGGCACACGTTCAGCAACGACCGAGCCGGAGGCGAGATACGAACCCGTGAATAATCACGGGTTCGTATCATCCGCCTCGGCTCGTAACAAAAAGAGACAGAACATCTAGTCCTGTCTCTTTTTGTTACTAACGTGCGTGAGAGGATTCGAACCCCCGACACCTTGGTCCGTAGCCAAGTGCTCTATCCAGCTGAGCTACACACACATATTTTGTTTTAAATGCCGGCGACCGGAATCGAACCGGTACGGACGATTAGGTCCGCAGGATTTTAAGTCCTGTGCGTCTGCCAGTTCCGCCACGCCGGCATTCCTCAATGCCTGCAAAGGCATAAATGCGAATTGCTTCACATTGAATGGAACCTATAGGGCTCGAACCTATGACCCTCTGCTTGTAAGGCAGATGCTCTCCCAGCTGAGCTAAGATTCCATATAAACGACCCAGATCGGACTCGAACCGACGACCTCCGCCGTGACAGGGCGGCGCTCTAACCAACTGAGCCACTAGGCCATGTGTCGTTTTCAATCATTTCTTCATACCCGGGTAAAATGGACCTTCAGGGACTCGAACCCGGGACCGACCGGTTATGAGCCGGTTGCTCTAACCAACTGAGCTAAAGGTCCAAAAAGCCGATGATCGGACTCGAACCGATAACCTGCTGATTACAAATCAGCTGCTCTGCCAATTGAGCCACATCGGCACGAAAATATAATGATTGAATGACCTCGACGGGATTCGAACCCGTGTTACCGCCGTGAAAGGGCGGTGTCTTAACCGCTTGACCACGAGGCCATCAACTCCCCGAGCGGGGCTCGAACCTGCAACAACTCGGTTAACAGCCGAGTGCTCTACCATTGAGCTATCGAGGAAAGTTGAAAGGTTTGCACCTTCAAAACTGCATATCAACTAAACACATTCTTTAGAACCATTTTGGTCAAGCCCTCGACCGATTAGTAACAGTCAGCTCCGGACATTACTGCCCTTCCACCCCTGCC
>NZ_JBBMEK010000158.1:0-7736 GCF_040096555.1 Coprococcus intestinihominis
GTATAGACGGTACCGTCGGGAATGGTGATCTGGGCCTTGGCTTTCTCGGAGCGGCCTGTGTAGCGGATCATCACATACCCATCGGAAATGTTGGAGGCGTCAATGGAAACGCTGTCATCACCATAGCATGTCTCACCGGATGCGGTGGGAACAAGGGAGGCATAGGCATCGGCACGCTTTTGGCCGGAGCCGTCTGCATCCGAGCTGCCGGAGTGACCGGCGTTTGCCTCTGCCTTCGATGAGGTGCCGCCTGAACAGCCGGTCAGAAGGCAGGAACTGCCAAACAGCAATATCAATAGCAGGAAGAACAGGGATGCACAGTATGTGTGCTTTGATCGATTGTGCATGCATGAATCTCCTTCGGATGATTTTTCTTTAAAACTGTTATCAGTATACCATATATTTAATATGAAAACACCTCTGTTTTTTCATGGTATTTTGCGGAAAGCTGTGGTAGAATAAAGGTAATTGCGTATTATCATCTATTTTAAAATCAATTCGGAGGAATTTTATATGCAGAAGTTAACAACAATCAGAGAGATTTTCAGAAATCGCGACAATTATCTCGGTCAGACAGTCGAAATCGGCGGCTGGGTGCGCAACATCAGAGATTCCAAGACATTTGGTTTCCTTGTTGTGAATGACGGTACTTATTTTGAGCCTTTACAGGTTGTTTTCCATGATGCTATGGCGAATTTCAGCGACATCTGCCATCTGAACGTAGGTGCAGCCGTGATCGTTAAGGGCCAGCTGGTGGCTACACCGAAGGCGAAGCAGCCATTTGAGATCCAGGCTGAGACAGTTGAGATCGAAGGTGCTTCCACACCGGATTATCCGTTGCAGCCGAAGAGACATACATTTGAATATCTTCGTACACTGACACATTTAAGGGCGAGAACCAATACATTTGAAGCTGTGTTCAGAGTGCGTTCTCTTATTGCTTATGCGATCCATCAGTTTTTCCAGGAGAGAGATTTTGTATACGTGCATACACCGCTGATCACAGGCAGTGACTGCGAAGGTGCCGGCGAGATGTTCCAGGTGACAACGATGGACCTGAACAACGTACCGAAGAATGAAGAGGGCAAGGTTGATTTTTCAGAGGATTTCTTCGGCAAACCAACGAACCTGACTGTCAGCGGTCAGTTGAACGGCGAGACATTTGCTATGGCATTCCGCAACATTTACACATTCGGACCAACATTCCGTGCTGAGAATTCCAACACAACCCGCCATGCGGCTGAGTTCTGGATGATCGAGCCGGAAATCGCTTTTGCTGATCTTCAGGATGATATGGAACTGGCAGAGAGCATGATGAAGTATGTTATCGGCTATGTATTGGAGCATGCACCTGAGGAAATGAAGTTCTTCAATCAGTTTGTGGACAAGGGCCTTCTTGAAAGACTGGAGCATGTGAGAACTTCTGATTTCGGCCGTGTGACTTACACAGAGGCCATTGAACTGCTGGAGAAGCACAATGATGAATTTGATTACAAAGTCAGCTGGGGCTGCGACCTTCAGACAGAGCATGAGCGTTATCTGACAGAGAAGATCTTCAAACGCCCTGTATTTGTGACAGACTATCCGAAGGATATCAAGGCATTCTATATGAAACAGAATCCTGACGGCAAGACAGTTGCTGCTATGGATATGCTGGTGCCTGGTATCGGCGAGATCATCGGCGGCAGTGAACGTGAGAATGATTACGACAAGCTGCTGACACGTATGAAAGAACTGGGTCTGAAGGAGGAAGATTACAGCTTCTATCTTGATTTGAGAAAATACGGTTCAACACGTCATGCAGGTTTTGGCCTCGGTTTCGAGAGATGCGTGATGTACCTGACAGGTATGGGCAATATCAGAGACGTTATCCCATTCCCACGTACAGTCAACAACTGCGAATTGTAATTTTTAGTTCTTTAAAACAGGAGAAATGCTATGGGCGAAATGTTGAATGACCTGATTTTTAGTGTGAATACCATTCTGCCCGTTTTTATTGTTGTTGCGATCGGTTATTTTATGCGGCGGAGAGGAACCGTCGATGAGCATTTCGTCGGTTCTATTTCCAATGTTGTGTTTTATTATGCACTTCCGGCCCGGATGTTTCTGGACGTGGCCGGAAGTGATTTTACTGAGCTGATGAATCCCCGATTTATCCTTGTGACAGTCGGCGGAACCATCGGCGTTTTTCTTTTGGCGTGGCTGGTGATCAGCCATTGTATTCATGACGGAAGGAAGATTGCAGCAGCAGTACACAGTGCATATAGAGGCAATTATATTTATATCGGATTGCCGATCATCGAGAATATTCTTCAGACAGATCATGTGGCCTGTTCTGTGCTTGTGTTGACATTTATCATGCCGGTTTACAATATTCTGGGTGTTCTGATCCTTTCTATATATAGCGGCGATATGTCAGGCATGAAGCCGGGGAAGCTGCTTTTAAATATTTTAAAGAATCCGATGATCCTGGCGGTTATTTTTGGTGTACTCTATGCCATGACCGGGCTTCCGCTGCCTTATGCGGCTGAGAAATCCCTGACTTATCTCGGGGCCATCTCAACACCGATGGCACTGCTGATGATCGGAGCCAGAATGGTGGATAATTCGGTCAAGGGAGAAGGAAAAGCCATCCGCCTGGCACTATTGTTCAAGTTGATCCTTGGGCCGGTTGTGATGACACTGTTGGCGATTTTCCTGGGCATGCCGACGGAAGAAATCGTGACGGTGTTCATTCTGTTTGCAGTTCCGACGGCCATGAATGTGTTTATTATGACCAAGAGCATGGGCGGTGACGATGGCCTGGCGGCCAATGCCATACTGGCCTCAGTACCGTGTTCCGTTATTGTTATGACGATTGGTATTTATTTGATGCGGATAACGGGGATTGTATAACGGATGAAAAATATTAAAGTGATTTGGCGGTGAGACAGACAGCGGTAATCTTTCTGGCAACATTATGAATGAGCCAGGCGCCGGCAGCCATCGCAAGAATGTACAGGAGAATGCCTATCGGACGGCCGAGTATCCGATCGATATCGCCAAAGAGCAGCTGGGTGGACATTTCCCATGGGGAGATATAGAACAGGTTGGCGGCGCTGAAGCGATGCAGGATGCCATTCAGAACTTCGGCTGCCAGACAGAAAAAGGCAAAAAGTGGCAGTGTCCGAAGGAAGCCTCTGGTTGTAAGATCGGCTTCGTGACTGAAAATAATGACGAATCCGACAAAAATCAACATCAGATGCCAAAGGATGCCATGCAGTGTCAGCATCCAGTACGGATGAAAAATACCGGAGGGGTCGATAAAGGTGGCAACAGCCCCCATCATATTGAAATCAAGCAAAAAGGTACAGAGAATTCTGTGCCTTTTTTCGTTATGTATCATGATCAACAGGGGACACAGATACATGGGGAGACTGCAAAGTTGAAATGGAAAAATCCACCAGTCATAAACGTGGTCATTGACAACATAAAAATTCATCAGCTGTTTATATAATTCGCCGATCAGAAGAATTACACCGGAAATCAGCATGATTCGGTCAAATTTCTGTTGATGAATACGAGTGTTTGTATTTGGATGATCTTTAGGGGAGAAAAGCCATGCAGCCCAAATAGCCGCAGCGCTTCCGCCAAAGGCTGCGAGCAAATGAAAAGGCCCGTAAAGAACCGGCGGTGTCATCGGCCAGGCTGTCAGTCGGAGAAGATATTCCAAAAAAGACATATAAATTCCTTCTTTCGGGATAGTTAGGTACCTCAATAAATGAAATATTCATTATGAATAAAATTTTATCTGTACATATACACATTTAGTATATCATAATTCAGACAATGTATTCTTCTTGTGAAAATACTTTTTAATATTTTGGGACTGTACTCAAAAAAGTTTTCATAAGTATTTCCTCTGGGAACACTAGGGGATTTTTTTATATTTGTGAAAGAATTGTGTTGAATTCTGAAATAAAGTATGGTATCTTTTTTGTTATACATATAAAAAACTGTAAAAAGGCATACTTATAACGTATTGGCGCATCGAAGTGCGAAAGTGATTTGGCGTACAAAGGCGTTTTAAAGTGTACAGTCACATTATGCAAAAGAAGACATTGACACGATGTGAATAGATGATGCAGTTTGATGGATAAATGGAAGGTATGTGATCAGACCATGAATCAGAGTGAGAAAATATTAGAGATCAAAGATTTATGCGTGGAATTTAAGACTGTGGAAGGCACGGTCAAAGCCATTAATCATTTGAATTATACATTACATAAAGGTGAAAAGCTCGGCATTGTCGGCGAGAGCGGAAGCGGTAAGAGTGTTTCTTCTCTTGGTATTATGCAGCTGATCCCGAATCCTCCAGGTGAGATTGTCGGCGGAGAGATTCTTTATAAGGGACAGGATCTTGTGAAGAAATCAGAGAAAGATATGCAGAAAATCCGGGGGAATGAGATCTCCATGATCTTTCAGGAGCCAATGACTTCCCTGAATCCGATCATCAAGTGCGGCAGGCAGATTGCAGAGTCGCTTCGTCTCCACCGCGGAATGAATAAGAAGGAGGCCATGGAAGAGGCCATTCGTATGATGCAGGCAGTGGGGATTGCCAACCCGGAAGTGAGGGCTCATGAGTACCCGCACCAGATGTCCGGTGGTATGAGACAGCGTGTTATGATCGCCATGGCGCTGGCTTGCCAACCGCAGATTTTGATCGCCGATGAACCGACAACGGCCCTTGATGTGACGATTCAGGCACAGATCCTGGATCTGATCAGAGGTTTGAATGAGCAGATGAATACATCAGTTCTCTTCATTACCCATGACTTAGGTGTTGTCAGTGAGCTGTGTGATACGGTCATTGTTATGTATACCGGACGAATTGTTGAAAAAGCCCCTGTTCGAGAGCTTTTCAGTGATCCGAAGCATCCTTATACAGTCGGCCTGATGAGTGCGATTCCGAGAATTACAAAGGATCGTCCGCCCCTTGAGACCATTGAGGGTGTTGTGCCGAATCCGACAGAGCGGATTTCGGGATGCAGTTTCTGGCCGAGATGTCCGCATGCGACAGAACAGTGCAAGCAGGGCGAGCCGCCGGTTGTACAGCTGTCGGAAGAACGTCAGGTAAGATGCTGGCTGTATGCGGATGCAGCCGAGAAGAAGGAGGGTTAGCTGATGACAGCAAATGACAAAGAAGTGCTGGTGAAAGCCGACCATGTCAAAGTTTATTTTAAAGGCAAGAAAAGGGGACAGACAGTCAAAGCCGTTGATGATGTATCCTTTGAGATCATGAAAGGTGAGACCTTTGGTGTTGTCGGCGAGAGCGGATGCGGTAAGAGTACCCTTGGCAGGACCCTGATCAGACTCCAGCAGCCGACAGAGGGTCATATTTATTTAAACGGGACAGATATTGCAGGTTTGAAAGGTGCACAGTTAAAGGAAATGCGCAAGGAAGCCCAGATTATTTTCCAGGATCCTTCGGCCTGTCTCAATCCAAGAAGAACCATCAAGCAGATTTTGATGGAGCCTTTTGAAATTCACAACCTCAAAGGCAAGATTGATGTGGATGCGAAGATTATGGAACTGCTGCAGCTGGTGGGGCTGGACAGTTATCATCTGAGCCGATATCCGCATGAGCTTTCCGGTGGACAGAAACAGCGTATCGGTATTGCCAGGGCGCTGGCACTGGAACCCCAGATTATTATCTGTGATGAAGCGGTATCCGCGCTGGATGTTTCTGTTCAGGCACAGGTATTGAACCTTTTGCAGGAACTGAAAGAGAAACTGGGATTAACCTATTTCTTCATTTCACATAATCTGAATGTTGTTTATCAGGTCAGTGACCGTGTCGGCGTTATGTATCTCGGCAAAATGGTTGAGATCGCCAATTACGATCAGCTTTATGAAAAACGCTATCATCCTTATACAGAGGCATTGCTGTCAGCGATTCCTCAGGTTGATCAGGAAGAACAGAAGGAGCGGATTCATCTGGAAGGTGAAGTGCCGAGCCCTTATGATCCGCCTTCAGGATGCCATTTCCACACAAGATGTCCGAAGGCCTGCGACAAGTGCAGACAGACGGCACCGGAACTCAAGGAAGTGGCGCCGGGACATTATGTGGCCTGCCATTTGTATGAATGATTTTTAATTTGATGATAATTGCGGAAACGGCCGACAAACAGGTAAGCATTACATAACGGAGTATTTCGCAATCACCATACATAAGAAATTTCTATTTAGGAGGTTAAGATTATGAAAAAGAAATTTTTAGCAATGGCCCTGGGCATTGCTGTAGTCTTAAGCTGCACAGCATGCGGCGGCGGTTCATCTGACGCAGCAGCACCTGCATCAGGCGAGACAAATGCTGCTTCTTCAGAAGCCGGAAGCGATTCAGCAGCAGGCGGAAGCACAACAGTAACAGTGGCAATCGGTGCCGGATTCTCCACACTGGATCCAGGATATGTTTACGAGAAATATCCACCGCTTGTTATTAATGCATGTTATGAGAATCTTTTTAAGTTCTACAGCAATGACGGTGCAGCAGAACCTTGTCTGGCAGATTCTTATGAATTCTCAGATGACAATAAGACTTTAACAGTTAAACTGAAAGAAAATGTTACCTTTGCAAGCGGCAATAAGATGACATCTGCCGATGTTGCTTTCAGTATTAATCGTTGCAAGAATCTTCAGGGTAATCCATCCTTCATCTGCGATACTATCGACAGCATTGAAACACCGGATGATTACACAGTTGTTTTCCATCTGACACAGCCTGACAGTGCAATCCTTTCCAAGCTGACATACAGCTCACTGGCAGTTCTTGACAGCGCGGTTGTTAAGGAACATGGCGGTACAGATGCAGCAGACGCTTCTTCAACAGATACAGCACAGGCTTATCTTGACACAGCAAGTGCAGGTTCAGGTATGTACATCATGACAAGCTATACACCTGATTCTGAAATCGTTCTTGAGAAGAACCCTAACTACTGGGGTGAGTCCACAAATGTTGACAAATATGTCATCAAGATCCAGCCGGATGCCAATACACAGATGATGACATTATCTTCAGGTGACCTTGATATTGCCATGAACATGACAGATGATACAATGTCTGAACTGACAGGCGACAATGTTGCCAAGATCAACACTGCAACAAAGACAGTTGGTTTCCTTCTGATGAATATGAACGAAGAATACGGCGGCCCTGTTTCTAATCCAAAGGTACAGCAGGCTATCCGTAAAGCACTGGATTACACAGGTATCCAGACAATCGTCGGTGAAGGCGCAGAGACACCTTATTCCATCATCCAGGATGGTTTCATGGGTGCAAAAGGACAGCGCCCTGCAGATTACACTAACATTGACGAAGCAAAACAGCTTTTAGCAGATGCAGGCTATCCGGATGGTTTTGATATCGACATGCCTGTTTGTGACCTTGATATGGAAGGTGTTCTTCTGACAGACCTTGCTCAGAAGGTTAAAGATGACCTTTCTCAGATCGGTATCAATGTCAATATCGTTTCCCAGCCATGGGCAGCAGGTTTTGGCGATGATTATCGTGACGGCAAGATCGGTTTCACAGTTATGTACTGGTCAACAGATTACAATGATCCTAACGTACAGCTTGAATTCCTTCCAGGTCAGTCCGTTGGTTTAAGAGCAGGCTGGACAACAGATATGGATCCTGATCTGGCTCAGCTTTACGCAGATGCACTGAATGCAACAGACAACGATGCACGTACTGTTGT
>NZ_JBBMEK010000159.1:0-7720 GCF_040096555.1 Coprococcus intestinihominis
AAAATAACGGATGGGTTAAGCCGAAAAGGATGATGGATCAGCTTCATGTAGAGCAGCAGTGTGATCAGGGCGAAGATGCTTCGTACGCCGCTGACAGACAGAGACTGCCATGGAATGATTTTGATCATAAAGCCGCCAAGGCTGAAAAAAATGGCAGAAAGCAACACATAAAATGTGCCAACTGCCGGATTGTTGACGCGTGGATTAAGTTGAATCATAAAGTTACACCTTTGTAGTAAAAATAATGGGTAGATAGAGGATGCCATAGATATCCCGGAATTGCTATGCAGGATATCTATGGCATCTATGAGTTTTATTTGCAGAGTTCTTCAGCCAGTGCCGCAATCTGTGCTTCATTCTCAGTGTTGACAGCGGATTTGATAGTGACTGTTGTGTCTGTAAATGTCAGATTCTTGCTGCCTTCAAACATTTTCAGCATGGTTTTGGCTGCGGTAGGTGCCCATGAGCCGTTCTCAATGAGACCGATCGTTCTGTTTCTGTAGCCGCGTTCTGTCAGGTGTTCGATGAATGTCTTCATGAATGGGAAGATATCACCATTGTAAGTGGTTGTAGCCAGAACGAGCTTGCCGTAGCGGAAAGCATCTTCGACAGCTTCGGCCATGTCATCACGGGCAAGGTCAGTAACTGTGACTTTCGGGCATCCAAGGGCGGTCAGTTTATCTGCAAGGAGCTCAACGGCTTTCTTAGTATTGCCGTAAACAGATGTGTAAGCGATGACAACGCCTTCGCTCTCAACACCGTAGCTGGACCATGTATTGTAGAGATCAAGATAATAGCCAAGATTCTCTTTGAGGATCGGGCCATGGAGTGCACAGATGGTCTGGATATCAAGACCGGCTGCCTTCTTCAGGAGCGCCTGAGCCTGAACACCGTATTTGCCGACGATACCGAAATAGTAACGGCGGGCTTCGCATGCCCAGTCTTCTTCGACATCAAGGGCACCGAACTTGCCGAAGGCATCTGCTGAGAAAAGAACCTTATCCTTGCTGTCGTAGGTCACCATAACTTCCGGCCAGTGAACCATTGGTGCAAGAACAAATGTCAGTGTGTGTGTACCAAGAGAAAGCGTATCGCCTTCCTTGACAACAATCTGTCTCTCCGGGTAGTCTGTGCCAAAGAATTGCTTCATCATCACAAAAGCCTTGGCTGTAGCGACAACTTTGGCATCCTTGTAAAGATCCAGAAAGTTGGCAACGTTGGCAGAGTGGTCAGGTTCCATATGCTGAACAATCAGATAAGATGGCTTTCTGTCACCGATGACGTCTGAAATATTCTTCAGCCATTCATCTGTAAAATTGCCGTCTACAGTATCCATGACTGCAATCTGCTCGTCCATGATCACATATGAATTGTAGGCCATGCCGTTTTCTACAACATACTGCCCTTCAAATAAATCAATGTTGTGGTCGTTGACACCAACATAACGGATATCATCTGTAATAAACATAGTCTCACTCCTTAAAAAATGTATTTATTATTGTTCTTAATGTAGCTGTAATCAATGCTATTATAGCATTTGAAAGTAGGAATGTCTACTGTTTTTGAAATACTCAATATTTTTAATCAAAGAACAAGATGACTTGAAAAAGGAAATATTTTTAAGTATGATATAAGCATATGAATAGGTGTTGATTTTTGAGATATTTTTGTAAAGTGATGGGAGATGGATATTGATGGAGCTTTTGGATGTTGTGGATGAGAATGGTATTCCCACAGGGGAGACCGTCGAGCGGAGTATTGCCCATGCGAAGGGGGTCCGGCACAGAACATCCCATGTCTGGCTTTTGAGAAGAAGGTCGGAAGGTGTGGAGGTACTTCTGCAAAAGCGCAGTGATAACAAGGATTCTTTTCCGGGATGCTATGATACGTCCAGCGCGGGGCATATTCCAGCGGGGGTTGATTTTGAAGATTCAGCACTGCGGGAACTCAGGGAAGAACTGGGACTTACGGCGGATTGTTCTGAATTAAATGATTGCGGATTGATACGGATCCAGTCGGAGTCTTTTTTTCATGGGGCACCTTTTAAGGATGATCAGGTGAGCAAAGTATTTTACATATGGAAAGATGTGGAGCCGGAAGCGATGAAACTGCAGGTTTCAGAAGTATCCGGGGTGATCTGGATGCCGTTGGATGAGTGCAGACGCCGTGTGCGGGACAATAGCATGCCGCATTGTATTCTTCCTGAAGAACTGGATATGCTGCCCTTTTAGACTGGTCAGACTGCAAGTCAGGGCTGAATAAACGAATGATTCAGATATTCAACACGAAAATGCTGGGGAAATTGTTGGAAAGCGGTTGAAAATTTCCATAAGAGTCTTGACAAAATGGGTGGTTCATGGAATAATAAATGTCAGTAAGCAGAAGCAGGCAGGGATGTTTGACGGAAGCGGCAGCGAGTAACAGAAAGAAGGAGCAGATATGATAGCATTAGGACATCAGCATTCATGGAAAACAGATATGATGATGTGTAGCTGTGGCATCATGTGTGGTATGCATATGGTTGATGACACGGTTATTTTTGATGCGCAGTAATATCTGGTTCATAATTCTTATGGGACTCTGAGTGTATGAAGAGATAAGGATAAGATGATAGGCAGGTACATGCGTGTACCTGCTTTTTTGTGCAATGGGGATTGGCGTATGATCATCAGCTGCACAGAGGCATCAGGTGCCGGAGGGCACGATGTGATCGCATATATGCGGGAAAGGGGATTTTATGTCTGATATTGAAGTCCGACATCTTTCGAAGTCTTTTGACTTAAAGGGTGTGAAGGTAGAAGCACTGAAGGACATTAATCTGAGTATTAAGCCCGGTGATATTTATGGTATTATCGGTATGTCCGGAGCAGGTAAGAGTACATTGGTACGATGTCTGAATTTTCTTGAGAGACCGACAGAAGGTGAAGTTTTAGTCGGCGGCAAGGATCTGTCAACACTGACAGAGAAGGAGCTGAGAAAGCAGCGTCAGGAGATCGCAATGATTTTCCAGCATTTCAATCTGCTGATGCAGAAGAATGTGATAGACAATATTTGTTTTCCGTTATTATTGCGCGGCGAGAAGAAGGCAGATGCGCGCAGGCGGGCCATGGAACTTCTGAAACTGGTTGATCTGGAGGAGAAGGCAAATGCTTATCCGTCTCAGTTATCAGGCGGTCAGAAACAACGTGTGGCCATTGCAAGAGCCCTTGCATCCGATCCGAAGATCCTTCTTTGTGATGAGGCCACAAGCGCACTGGATCCGCAGACCACAGCCTCAATTCTGGCACTTTTAAAGGATATCAATGAGAAGTTCGGTATTACAATCGTGATCATTACCCATCAGATGGCAGTTATCCGTGAGATCTGCAAGCATGTGGCGATTTTGAATCATGGCGTTTTGGTGGAAGAGGGGGAGGTTGAAGAGATTTTCAACCATCCGAAGTCAGAGGCAGCCCGTGAACTGATTCTTGGGGATATTTCAGAGAACCAGTGGAATGGCGAGACGCGTCAGAAGGAGAGAGTCCTTGAAGATAAGTGTCTGCGTATTGTCTTTACTGAGAATTCGGCTTTTGAGCCTGTGATCGCGAATATGATCCTGAAGTTTGGCGTGCCGGTGAATATTCTGAAGGCAGATACGAAGAATGTGGGCGGTATTGCCAAGGGCGAGATGATCCTTGGTCTTCCGGAAGGCCATGAGCTGCAGGAGCAGATTAAGGCATACATGGTTGAGAAAGGCCTTGAAATTGAGGAGGTGACGCAGTATGTTTAGTCAGGAAGTAATGGAGATGCTGATCAAGGGTATCGGTGAGACATTGTATATGACGCTTGGTGCAACTATTTTTGGTTACGTACTGGGGCTTCCGATGGGTATTATTATGGTGACAACTTCCAAGGATGGTATCAGACCGAATGCCGGCGTGTACAAAGTGCTGGATGTGATTGTCAATATTGGCCGAAGCATTCCGTTCTTGATTTTGCTGATTTTGCTGATGCCTTTGACAAAGGCCATTGTGGGCAAGAGCTATGGCTCTACAGCAACGATTGTACCCCTTGTTATTTCAGCAGCACCATTTATTGCACGAATGGTTGAATCATCATTGAATGAGGTGGATTCAGGTGTTATCGAGGCAGCAAAGTCCATGGGCGCATCAACGATGCAGATTATTACAAAGGTTATGCTTGTGGAAGCAAGAACTTCACTGATCGTCGGTGTGACGATCACACTGGGTACTGTTTTGGGCTACTCAGCGATGGCAGGTACCATCGGCGGCGGCGGTCTTGGTGATATTGCGATCCGTTATGGTTATTACAGATACCAGGCAGATATCATGATCGTGACGGTTGTTTTACTGGTGGTATTAGTTCAGTTGTTCCAGACAATCGGCATGAAGCTGTCGGTTCGTTTAGACAAGAGAAAGTAGTATGTAATTATTCAGGGTCATTGTGCAAAGCATTTTGAAAGTGACGTTGAATTATTATAAATTTTTATTTATTTAATATGAATGGAGGAATTCAAAATGAAGAAGAGACTTTTAGCAGGTGTTCTCGCAGGCGTTCTTGCAGTTGGTGCATTAACAGCATGCGGTTCATCCAACCCACAGAGCAGTACAGCAGCTCAGACAGAAGCAGGCACAGAAGCAGCTGGTACAGAGGCTGCAGGTGAGACAACAGCAGCCAACGGCGAACTGACACCAATCAAGGTTGCGGCAAGCGCAACACCGCATGCAGAAATCCTTGAACAGGCAAAACCTCTCCTTGCAGAGCAGGGTTATGATCTTCAGGTAACTGTATTCAATGATTATGTACAGCCAAACGAAGTTGTAGAATCCGGTGATTTCGATGCCAACTACTTCCAGCATATTCCTTATCTGGATTCCTTTAATGAAGAAAAAGGTACACACCTTGTGAATGCAGGTGGTATCCACTATGAACCATTCGGCATCTACCCGGGTACAAAGAGCAGCCTTGATGATTTAGCAGAAGGTGATACGATCGCAGTTCCTAACGATACAACAAATGAAGCAAGAGCACTTCTGCTCCTTCAGGATAACGGTATCATCACTCTGAAAGACGGTGCAGGTCTTGAAGCAACTGTAAATGATATCGCTGAAAATCCAAAGAACATTAAGATCCAGGAACTTGAAGCAGCTCAGGTTGCCCGTGTAACAGGCGAGGTTGCTTACGTTGTATTAAATGGTAACTATGCACTTGAAGCTGGTTATTCTGTAGGCAAAGATGCCCTTGCTTACGAGAAATCCGATTCTGAAGCTGCTAAGACATATGTAAATGTTATCGCGGTTAAAGAAGGCAACGAAAACAATCCGGCCATCAAAGCACTTGTTGATACACTGAAATCAGACACGATCAAACAGTACATCAACGATACATATGATGGCGCTGTTATTCCTTTCGAGGACTAATATTCTGAAAGGATTGTCTGAGACAATCATAAGAATTAGATAATCATCAATACAACAAAAAACTTTCGGGGACAGCGTGCCTGTGCATGCGATGTCTTCGGAAGTTTTTTTGTGCAGATGACAACGCGCTGAAGTGCCAGACTATTCAGAAATGAATAGGTATGGAAATTGAGATTGCAATTGTGTCAGGATTAAAATTTTCAAAAATATCAGCAGAATCCCTATCACTGACTGCTTTAGTGTGGTATAGTATAAGATAGTGTGTGTTGCGCCTTTAAGACAATCTTCAATGACAGGAGATTGACAGGAGAGGCATTTGACGAATGTTGTTTTTGGACACGCACGATTAAGAAGGAAGAATGGGAGGGTGGAACCATCACATGGTGGAGAAAATCGCTTTTACAAAAGAAGAAATCGAATCCAGAGTTAAGGTGCCTGCCATTGTTGAGGTGGAGTTAAAACATCTGATAGAGGAACGACTCAAGCAGAGCGGACTCTATTACAGAATTTTTTCGAGGATAAAGACATCGGAATCTCTGGCCAGAAAGTATCAGGTAAAGTCTTATAATGCGGATAAGAAAATTCAGGATCTGGTGGGGCTCCGTGTAGATGTTTACTTTGAAGATGATTTAAGAATATGCAGACAGATGATGGAGCGCATGTTTTCCCTTGTGGAATGGTCTGAGTCTGAGCAGAATGAAGTGGAATTCAAGCCGGTGAAGATCAATGGCGTTTTCCGTTTACCGGATTATCTGAAACAGCAGATTTCGGATGAAACATGGGAGATGTGCATTGATGATACTTTCGAGATACAGTTGAAGACCGTATTTTTTGAGGGTTGGCATGAAATTGAACATGATATGAAATATAAAGGCGGCGAGCTCTGGAGCGGCAAGAACAGTTTTGCCAGATATTTTAACAGCATTCTTGCAACATTGGAGTTGTGCGATAAGTCGTTGGTGACTCTTTTTGAAAATCTGGGGCATGAGCTTTATAAGGAGCGCAATTGGGCCGGTATGATGAAGGCGCACTATCGCCTGAAGATGGAAGAACGCCCGATGTATCCGGAGCTTGAGGAACTTCTGAACAATGACCGTTCGGAGGAGAATCTTGGTAAGCGCCTGTTCAAAACAAGCCGTCAGGTACTCGTCGAAGAACTGCTGAAACAGCCGAGACGTGTGCCGATTAATGTGAATACCATTGCAGCCCTGGTCAATGAAGCGGTTATACATGATGAACGTCTGGAGAAACTTTTTCATGACAGAGATGTTTTTGATGACGGTAATGAGAATATCGGCGAGGAAATGACTTTCGGTAAGCTCAGACCTCTGAGAAAAGTGACGGTATTCAAGGCACTTGTGAATCTCAGTACGTATAAATATTCCAAGCATGATGCCTGTATAGAGGCTGCCCGGTTGGCCTATTCATGGATTTATGACAAGTATGGTCATTTGGACGGTGATCTGCCGACGGAGCCTATGACTTTTGAGAAGAACCTTCTGGGCTATCGGCTGGTGATTGTGTATGAACCGGAGCATGATTACTGGAAAATGAACTGTATGCATATTGATATGGAAGCACCCGGACAGGTGTGGGTGACGGAAGCAGAGTGCTATCCGGAGGAGGATGGCCGTCAGATGCTGTCTGTCCGCAATTCCTATGCGGTGTCAGAGGAGCGCAGAGGCTATTTAAACCGTTATTTCAGCTGTCCGAAGTTTTACTCCAATATTGCGGATAAAGTTGGTCTTTTTGATGTGAGATATCTGTCAACATCCAGAAAGATTATCCGGGAATACCAGATTAAGAAGATTCATGATCTGATTCTCAGCCGCAGAAGAACCATGCCGGTCTGTCTTGTCGTATCTTATGAACGAGACAATGGATGGCTCAATGAGGATTGGCTTGAGAATTTCAGGGTATATGATTTTACAAGGATGGCAGGGCGGTATACCCATATTTATACATGTAATATGGATATTGGCAATCAGCTTCTGGAATCATTGGATATTCCTCTGGAAGAACCGACTGTTTTTGTATTTAAATCAGCGGTTTCTGTTCCGAATGGGGATATTATCGGCCAGCGAATTGTATACAAAGAGGAGGATATTCTTAATTGCAGCTTTGGACGTCAGCAGATGAAGCAGGAAGGACGACGTTATGATATCGTCAAAGGCGGCCAGGCGTTCTACCATAAATTATTGCAGGAAATGCGTGCAGAGATGATGGACGCGTAGAGGAGGAATTGGTGAGTTATGATTCAGGATATCGCACCCCATCACTATCATAATGAATATCATCAT
>NZ_JBBMEK010000160.1:0-7642 GCF_040096555.1 Coprococcus intestinihominis
CGGAGCTGGCGGAGTACCCGGCAGAGGTTAGAATCCTATGATACAGATAAGCAGTCTGTTCCTTAGTGACTTCCCATAAGCATTTTGCTTGGCAAGGGGTGTTGAGAACAAATATTGCTATGACCGATTAGGAAATGAGTCGGTCAGGTACATAGCCATAATGCGGTGGCTATGAATTTTCAGAAAGGAGGGCAAAAAGAAGTGTCAAACTGCAAAACGATTTCCGTATGTAACCAGAAAGGCGGAGTCGGAAAAACCACCACAACAGTTAATCTTGGAGTCGGGCTTGCAATGCAGGGCAAGAAAGTATTGCTCATAGACGCAGACCCGCAGGGCGATTTAACGACTTGTCTTGGTTGGCAGGATACAGACGGCTTGGGTATCACGCTTGCAACGAAACTCACAGATGTAATCAATGAAACGATGACAGACCCTATGGTTGGTATCTTGCACCACGAAGAAGGTGTTGACCTTGTTCCGGCAAATCTTGAGCTTTCAGCAATGGAATTTAACCTTGTAAACGCAATGAGCAGAGAAACTACACTCAAGAATTATCTGAGTCAAGTGAAGAACAGATATGATTATGTAATTATAGACTGTATGCCTTCACTTGGTATGGTTACGCTCAATGCTTTATCGGCGGCAGACAGTGTTATCATTCCGGTTCAGGCTCAGTATTTGCCTGCAAAGGGTATGACACAGCTTGTGCAGACCATTTCAAAAGTAAAGAAGTATATCAATCCGGATATTAAGATAGACGGTATGCTGCTTACTTTGGTGGATAGCCGAACAAACCTTGCAAAGAGTACGGTGGAAGCACTCAGGGCAAACTTCGGTAATCAGATAAGGATGTATCGAACACAAATCCCGATTGCCGTAAAAGCCGCTGAAACTTCTTCCAAAGGCAAGAGCATTTATGCTTATGAGCCAAACAGCACAGTGTCTAAGGCATACGCTGAATTTACAAAGGAGGTGTTAGCCGATGGCAGGAAGAAAGAGCGACTTCACTCTCACGAAGCTCGATGATTTATTTACCACACAGGCACAGAGAGATGAAGAACAGCTTTCAAAAATCCGAGACATTCCGTTGGAGCTGATTGATGATTTTCCCGACCACCCGTTTAAGGTCAGGGACGATGAAGATATGATGCAGCTTGTGGAGAGTGTCAAGGAAAGAGGAGTGATTACTCCGGCAACGGTAAGGCAGAAAGAGGACGGCAGATACGAACTTGTTTCAGGACACAGACGAAAGCGAGCTTGTGAACTGGCAGGATTTGAAACCCTGAGAAGTGAGATTGTAGACCTGAACAGAGATGAAGCGACCATTTTAATGGTTGAGAGTAATTTTCAGAGGTCAGAGATATTGCCAAGTGAAAAAGCCTTTGCCTATAAAATGCGTTTGGAAGCAATGAAAAGACAAGCAGGCAGACCAAGAAAAGAAAATGTGTCCCCAGTGGGGACGAATTTACGAACCGATGAACAAATTGCACAGGAAACAGGGGACAGCAGAAATCAGATACACCGATATGTTCGTCTGACAAACCTTGTTCCTGAACTGCTTGAATTTGTTGATGAGGGGCGTATTAAAATGCGTCCTGCCGTAGAACTTTCCTACCTTGATGAAGATTGTCAGCGTGATGTGGTTGACGAAATCGACCTGAATGACGCTACCCCGTCACACGACCAGACAATCCGTATGCGAAAGTTATTCAACGAGGGCAACCTTACAACCGAAGCAATCCACGCTGTTATGTCTGAGGAAAAGCCGAACCAAAAGGAAAAAATCGTGTTGAGGGGCGACAGAGTAAGACAGCTTATCCCGAAAAATATTTCCGTCAGTCAGACGGAGGATTTTGTCTGCAAAGCATTGGAGCATTACAACAAGTTTTTGCGTAATCGTGCAGAACGTGACAGCAGATAGCCTGAGTTACAGTTCCCCTTTCTCACACTCTAACCCCTTAGTTATACTTCTACCTACCGAAAATGATATATATTATCTCACTTGAATATAACTATCTCAAAGTATATGTCTATCTCTAAGGGGCAATCGCACAGTATGAACGGACTGGAGGTGTATGGTAAAATGAAAAATTAACGAAAAATCCGCATTTGTTTTTCGGCAGGTAAATTCTGTCGTAAAAGAAAATCCACAAAGGCACATCGTAGCGATACGGTGTGTTTTCAATTTTTACAGGAGGAAACGCAATGATAAAGTCAAAATTCAAAAGAGTCACGTCGCTTTTCTTGGCGACCCTTATGTGTGTGACCACTTTTGCAGGCATTAGCTCGACAACAGCATATGCTGCTTCGGGAGAAAAAGCCGATGTTTATATGGTCGATTTCCCTCGTGATGGCGATGCTAATTACGATGGGGTATGGGGACACAGCAATTTGACCTTGAAAAATGGTTGGCATACCGGACGTTCCAATTTTACCAATCTTAAGGCTATTGGCTCATACTCAGGCAATGTTGCTTATTGTATTGAGCCGGGAATTTCGCTCAAGGTCGGTCAGACAATGAATAAGTATGACGAAAATTATTTTAATAACCTTGCATCCAATGGGGTTATTTCCGGAGATGAAATCCGTCTTTTCGTTGGTCGTATTTTACAGTATGGCTATCGTGGGACAATCTCGACATCTTGGAGGTCACAGAATGAAGCAGCAGCAAACAGCATTGCACAGGCTTATGCCACACAGCTTCTTATTTGGGAAACTGTTATCGGAGAGCGTGATGCGAACTTCAATCATGTAGCAGCCAGTGGTTGTAGCAATGTGAAAGATGTCATCAATGCAAAGCATCCGCTCCGCAATAAGATTTTCAGTTATTACAACAGTATGGTGCAGAGTGTACAGAACCATGCGACCATACCGAGCTTTTGTAATAAATCATCCGGTTCGGCAAAGACAATAGAACTTGAGTGGAACGGAAGCAAGTACACAACTACTCTGACAGATTCCAATAATGTGCTGTCCAAATATAATTTCAAGGCAAGCATCAGTGGAGTGAGCTTTTCAGTGAATGGTAACAAACTTACGGTTTCTATGGATACAGCACCGAGTAAGGAATTTACCATTACCGCAACCAAGAAAAATGCAGTCCGCAGAGGTGTGGTTGTATGGTCAGAGGGCAAACACGGTCAGAACTCCAGTGTGCAGGATGTTGTCAGCTATGCTCAGGAAGTAAGCGATAGTATCAACGGTTATGTGAAGATGAAAGTCAGCTATGGTTCTTGTCAGATTGTAAAGACCAGTGAGGACGGAAAGGTTGACGGTATCAACTTCACGATTACCGGAAACGGTATCAATCAGACAGTTACAACAGCTAATGGCGGTAAGTTCCAGATGGATAATCTTATGCCGGGTATCTATACCGTAACCGAGCAGGCATACGATAAGTACGAGCCGCAGGAAACACATAGAGTTACTGTTGTGGCAGGGCAGGTTGCAAAGGTCACTTTCAATAACAAATTGAAGCGTGGCGACCTTCAGGTAGTGAAGTCCTCAGAAGATAACCTTGTTGAAGGTGTGAAGTTCCATCTTTACGGTACTTCTCTTTCCGGTGATGCTGTTGACCAGTATGCAGTTACAGACAAAAACGGTGTGGCAACTTTCAAAGATGTGCTTATCAGTGGTTCTGAACCATATACCCTTGAAGAAGTAGACACAGCTATCCGTTATGTTGTACCGAAAAATCAGACTGCACCAGTGAAGTGGAAAGAAGTAACCACAAGAAACTTCAATAACATTTTGAAGAAATTTACTGTAACAGTAACAAAGAGCGACGCTGAGAAAGGCGAAGCACAGGGCAATGCCAAACTTTCGGGAGCAGTTTACGGTATCTATAAGGGCGAAACGCTTGTAGATAAGTATGTTACTGATGAAAACGGTCAGTTCACTACTAAAGAATATGTTTGTGATACCGACTGGACAATCCGAGAAATTACACCGTCAGAGGGATATTTGCTTGATAAGACTATCCATGAAGTAGGTGCAGACCCGAAACTTTATGAGGTGGAACACAACCTTACTTCCAATGATGTAATTGAGCAGGTAATCAAAGGTAACGTGGCTATCATTAAACACACTGATGATGGAGAAACAAAGATTGAAACTCCTGAAAAGGGTGCTTCCTTTGAGATTTATTTGAAATCTGCCGGAAGCTATGACGCAGCAAATAAAGACGAGAGAGATACTATCGTTTGCGATGAAAATGGCTTCGGTCAGACAAAAGATATGCCATATGGTATTTATACCGTACACCAGACTTCCGGTTGGGAAGGCAGAGAGATGATGGACGATTTTGATGTGTTCATTTCGCAGAACGCACAGACCTACCGTTATCTTATCAATAACCGTAACTTTGAGAGCTTTGTCAATGTAATCAAGGTGGACGCAGAAAGCGGAAAGAGTATTCCGTATGCAGGAGCAGGATTTAAGATTTACGACCCGCAGGGCAATCAGGTCAAAATGACCTTTACTTATCCGACACCGACCACGATTGATGTGTTCTATACCGACGCAAAGGGTTCTCTTGTAACACCTGAGAAACTGGATTACGGCAAGGGATATTCCATCGTAGAGGTACAAGCTCCATACGGATATGTACTTGATGATACTCCGGTATATTTTGATATTACCGAAGAAAATTCCACAGAGGAAGGCGGCGTAACTGTTGTGAAAGTCAATAAGCCGAATATGGCACAGAAAGGTACTATCACGGTTGAAAAGACCGGAGAAGTATTTAGTGGTGTCAATGTAAGTGGTTCTGAGGACAGTGATGTTATTTATCAGCCTGTTTATGAAGTGGCAGGACTTGAGGGTGCAGTTTATGAAGTCCGTGCTGCGGAAGATATTAGTACACCGGACGGTACACTCCGCTATTCAAAGGGCGAAGTGGTAGATACTATCACAACAAGCTCCGATGGATTTGTTAAGAGCAAAGAACTTTATCTCGGAAAATACAAGGTCAAGGAAATTACCGCACCTGATGGAATGGTAGTGAGTGGCGAAACACATACGGTTGAGCTTACTTATGCAGGTCAGAATATCTCTGTTACCGAAACTTCCACATCGTTCTATAACGAAAGACAGAAAGTGCAGGTAAGCCTTGCAAAAGCCATTGAAAAGGATAAGACATTTGGTATTGGCGACAACGGAGAAATCAAAAACATCAGCTTTGGTCTTTATGCCGCAGAAGATATTGTATCTGCAAGCGGTACAGTTATTCCGGCTGATGGACTGATTGAGATTGTCAGCGTAAATGAAAATGGAACTGCTGTTATGAAGTCAGACCTTCCGTTTGGCAAATACTATGTCAAGGAGATTGCAACCGATGAGCATTATGTTCTCTCTGATACGAAATATCCGGTTGTGTTTGAATATGCAGGTCAGGATACCGCAACAGTTGAAATCAAAGTGAATGATGGAAAAGAAATCAAGAATGAACTTATCTATGGTTCTGTATCAGGTAAGAAGATTGACGAGAACGGAGAAGCACTTGAGGGTGCTGTTATCGGTATCTTCAAAGCCGAAGAAACAGAATTTACAAAGGATACTGCACTTATGACGACTACCTCTGCAAAAGACGGTAGTTTTTCTTTTGCAAAAGTTCCTTATGGCAAATGGATTGTAAGAGAAATCGAGCAGCCAAAGGGATTTGTTCTTGATGAAAAGGCGTATGAGGTCAATATCAGCAAAGCCGAGCAGGTAGTTGAAATTGAGATTGTCAATGAGTATGTTCACGGCAATATCAGACTCACGAAGGTGGACGCTGAATATCCAGATAACAAACTTACGGGTGCAACCTTTGAGATATATAAGGACACCAATGAGAACGGAAAGATTGATGATGGCGATGAACTTATCGGAAATCTTGAAGAAACCGAAACCGGAATTTATGAGATGAAAGAGCTGCTTTACGGAAAATATATTGTCCGTGAAACAAAAGCACCAGAGGGCTTCCTGCTTGATAAGGGAGAATACTCTGTTTTCATTGAGAAAGACGAAACAACTTATTCCGTTGAGAATAAGGCTGGTGTTGGATTTATCAATGAAGCTATGCGTGGAACACTGAAAATCGTCAAGACATCTTCAGATGGTAAGGTTAAAGGTTTTGCGTTCAGAGTAACCGGAGCAAACGGTTATGATATGACATTTGAAACAGATAAGAACGGCGAAATTGTGATTGAGGGACTTCGTATTGGCGAATATACCGTATCCGAAGTGGCAAACAATGCCTCTGCCGCATATATCACACCTGCCGACCAGAATGTTACTATCAAACTTGATGAAACAGCTGTTGTAAAAATGCACAATGAGTTGAGGGATACTCCGAAAACAGGAGATGATACCAATATGAAACTTTGGTATGTCCTTGCCGGACTTTCTGCTGTCGGTATCGCCGTAACTTCTGTTGTTGCATACAAAAAGAAGAAAAAGGAGGGTAACGAGTAATGGAAGCAAAGACAATTATCGCTATCGCATTAGTCGCCGTTATTGTCGGCGGCTTTATCTTTCTTCAGGTTAAAAACCGTAAGAAGTAAGTAACAAGCGAACATTAACCAGTCGGGGCAGAGCGTAAAAAACTCTGTCCCTTTAATTTTTGGAGGAACATTATGAAACAACAGAAAACGGTGGAGAGCCGAGTGCTTGAAATCTTAAAGGAATGCCCGATGTCGAGGTATGATGATATGCTTCTTATTCTGCATTATTACAATCGGTACGGATATATACCTGCCGGAAATCTTCCGCTTGAGGATATTGTATTTAATTACCGAGCATACGGACTTCCTTGTTTTGAAACCATACGCAGGGCAAGGCAGAGAGTACAGTCCCTTTTTCCTGAGTATTCACGTAATCCGCAGAAAGAAGAACAGAGCGGCAGTATTTCTATTGTAATCAACATTAGCTAAGGAGGTATTTTCGTGAAAGACAAAGCAACTTTTCAGAATAAGGTCAAGGTGCTGAATAAACTCTTTGACTCCGGTTGTGATACGGAGAAAAAGTTGCAGCAGCTTGATATGGAAGCAATCCTGAAAATCCCGAATATCACGATTCCTGATATGGGTGTGATTATGGAGCTTCAGAAGAATACAAAGTCCGGTAAACTCTTTTCGTATTTGGGCGGCGGTTCTGATGAAGCAACAAAAATGAGAGGTAAGGAAAATGAAGCAACAGGAGAATAGAGCAGAGCCGCAGGAAAAGCAAATTCGATTTATAGACAGTCATTACAATTTGAAATTCTATATTCCCGATGGTGGAAAAATCAAGATTATTTTTCGTGATGGACACACAGCAGACAGAGTGTGCAAGTATATTGATGACTACCATTTGTATGTCGGAAATTGCTGCTATCATATATGCGAGTTTGCTGAAAAAATGGAGCTTAATGGAAGTAAAGTTGAACCTATCAATCAATCTGAACCGTCAAAAAACAAGACCAAAAACAGAGAAAAACAGCGATAAGGAGGTGCAAGAGTAATGGCACGAAAATATGACCTTATTTCTGAGCTTTACAACCGCACCTGCAAAACGGTTGTGTCAAATCCTCAGAACTGGCAGGCATTCTTAGCTTCAGCTTGCCGAAATTATAAGTTACGCTATGACGAACAGCTTCTTGTATATGCACAGCGACCTGATG
>NZ_JBBMEK010000161.1:0-7630 GCF_040096555.1 Coprococcus intestinihominis
GAAATACGGTATGGATGTTGTCCGTTTCGGCGGTTTCCTTGATGGTATCAATGAAAGCTTAAAGACACCAAACCCTGTTGATACCATCGTTGCTGAATCAGAAGTGACTGTTGATATCGACCTTGAGAAACTGTACTACAACATGGTAGCTGCAAAGGCTGATTGGCTTTACAACCTGCCTCAATGGGATGCACTTCTGACAGAAGAACGCAGAAAAGAGCTCTACAAAGCCCAGAAGAAATCTATGACTGTTGTTAAAGGCAAGAAGATCGGACGTAATGATCCATGCCCATGCGGAAGCGGCAAGAAGTACAAACAGTGCTGTGGACGTTAATCACTGCTTAAGTCTGAACAGAGGTTTTTATGAGTATCTTAAATGTTGAACATTTATCCCACGGATTCGGAGACAGAGCCATCTTTCAGGATGTCTCTTTCCGGATGCTGGCGGGAGAACATATTGGACTTATCGGCGCCAACGGTGAAGGTAAGTCCACTTTTATGAGTATTATTACAGGCACACTGATGCCTGACGAAGGCAAAATCGAATGGGCCAAAAACGTCCGTGTCGGTTATCTTGACCAGCATACCGTGCTTGAGAAAGGCATGACTGTACGTGAAGTACTAACATCCGCTTTTGACTTTCTCTTTGAAATGGAAGAGAAGATGAATCACATCTGCGACAACATGGGCGGGATGTCCCCGGATGAGATGGATACAGCCATGGAGGAACTCGGCACCATTCAGGATCTTCTCATGATGCATGATTTTTACATGATTGACAGCAAGGTGGATGAAGTAGCCCGGGCTCTTGGTCTGACAGACATTGGCCTTGACAGGGATGTCACTGATCTAAGCGGCGGCCAGCGTACCAAAGTCCTGCTGGCCAAGCTTCTCCTTGAAAAACCGGACATCCTGCTTTTGGATGAGCCTACCAACTATCTGGATGTCGTCCATATTGAATGGCTGAAACGTTACCTGAATGACTATGAGAATGCTTTCATTCTTATTTCCCACGATATTCCATTTCTGAACTCCGTGGTCAATTTGATTTATCATATGGAGAATCAGCGTCTGGATCGTTATGTGGGAAATTACGACCAGTTCCAGGAAGTCTATGCCATGAAGAAAGCACAGCTGGAAGCAGCTTACAACAAGCAGCAGAAGGAGATCGCCCAGCTGAAAGATTTCGTAGCCAGAAATAAAGCACGCGTTGCTACCCGCAATATGGCGATGTCCAGACAGAAGAAACTTGACAAAATGGATGTGATCGAACTTGCCTCCGAGAAGCCAAAGCCTGAATTCAATTTTAAGCTTTCCCGCACACCAAGCCGTTACATTTTCCAGACAAAGGATCTGGTCATCGGCTATAATGAGCCACTATCTACACCATTGAATCTTGAAATGGAACGCGGGCAGAAGATCGTCCTTACCGGTGCCAACGGTATCGGCAAGACAACGCTGCTTAAAAGTATTCTCGGCCTGATTCCTTCCATCAGCGGCACGGTAGAACAGGGAGATTATCTGAACATTGGTTATTTTGAGCAGGAGATGACCGGTGACGGCACAAAAACCTGCATTGAAACACTCTGGGATGAATTTCCATCCTTCAGTCAGTATGAAGTACGGTCAGCACTGGCCAAATGCGGTCTGACAACCAAGCACATCGAAAGCCAGGTGCGTGTCTTAAGCGGCGGCGAGCAGGCAAAGGTCCGTCTCTGCAAGCTGATCAACAGAGAGACCAATGTTCTCCTCCTTGATGAGCCTACCAACCATCTGGATACAGATGCCAAAGATGAGTTGAAGCGTGCATTGATAGATTATAACGGCAGCATCCTGATGGTCTGCCACGAACCAGACTTTTATGACGGTCTCGCTACAGATGTCTGGGATTGCACCCGTTGGACAACTAAAATATTCTAAAAATACGACATTTTAATCCTTTTGTAGCTTCTTTTTGAACATTTGCCTTTTTGTGAATCTGTACTTTCAGCTCATTTTCTTTTATAGTACTAATTGCTAGCAGACATGCTAAAGTATACAGAAAATAAATAAATGGGCTGGAGGTCTGGTATGAGTCTTATAGAGATACTTATCATTTCCATCGGATTGTCTTTAGATGTCTACGCTGTTGTTGTGTGTCAGGGAGCCGTTCTTTTAAAGATTGAAAAGACAAAGCTTCTGAAAATGAGTCTGTTTTTTTGTGCCTGGCAGGTGGTTGCCGTTGCCATCGGTCATGCGGTCACATTAATTCCTTATCTGGCAGACATCGCCAAAAATGTCAGCTATGTAGGTGAATTTATTTCAGTCATCATTTTTACGGTTATTGGCGTATACATGTTATACAAAGCCTGGAAAAATGAAGGCATTCTCGAACGACTGAGCGATGTTAATTACAAACAGCTCTGTGTTGCTGCATTCTTCACCAGTCTTGACGCACTTTTTGCCGGTATGGGATTTGGCCTCTTAAAGGCGGGGTTCTATATTGTAGCTCTGAGTATACTGATCATTACAGCCGTTATGGTTATACTCGGACTGTACACCGGCATGCGGCTTGGATATGAGCAAAAGACAAAGGCATACGGCATTGGCGGTATTTTGCTGTTGATTTCTGCCATAGATGTCGTATTAAAATATTTAGCATAAATCAGGAGGATTGAAATATGAATACAACATTAGACAAAATTTCACATAAAGCGCAGCGTGCAGCTGCCAGTGTTATCATCGACAAAGTCCTTGCGATGGTAGACAAAGACAGAGAAAAAGGATTTCTTGAATTAGTAGACTGGGCAGAACAGTTCTGGGGCAATGGATTTTCCAAAGAAGATTACGATAAGGTTAGAACAGCTATCAAAGATCCTGATAACAGATGGATTAAATTCATCAATCGCGTATTGGATGAAACAGATCCTCATGTTGCCAAAATGGCTGCATTGAATCTTGGTTTTGAGGCTTTCTTCCGTGGCACAAAGATGATCCGTAAGAACCGTGAAATCTACCACTGCAATATTCCGTGGCTGATTCTCTTTGACCCGACATCCGCCTGCAATATGCATTGTCAGGGATGCTGGTCCGGTACATACGGTCACAAGGCTAATCTGAGCTTCGATGATATGGATAAGATCATCACAGAAGGCAAAGAACTTGGCGTTTATCTGTATATGATGACAGGCGGTGAACCGCTTGTACGTAAGGCCGACATTCTTCGTCTTGCAGAGAAGCATAACGATGTTGAGCTTTCAATCTACACAAACTCTACATTGATCGATGAAGATTTCTGTAAGGAAGTGGTTCGTCTCGGCAATATTACTTTCCAGCTTTCCATCGAAGGTACACCTGAGACAAATGATGCCCGCCGTGGTGACGGTCATTATGCAGCTGTCATGAAAGCCATGGATCTGCTGAAGAAATACGGTATCATTTTCGGTACATCCATCTGCTACACATGTGCCAATATCGAAGCCGTTACAAGTGATGAATTCTTAAGAATGATCTCCGAAAAAGGAGCACGTTTTGGATTCTATTTCCACTACATGCCAGTGGGCAACAATGCAGTTCTTGACCTGATGCCTACAATGGAACAGCGTGAATACATGATCAAACGTATCCGTGAGATCCGTTCTCCACAGTGTGATATCGGATTTTTCCCAATGGATTTCCAGAATGACGGCGAATATGTCGGCGGATGTATTGCAGGCGGACGTAACTACTTCCACATTAACTCTGCAGGTGATGCAGAACCTTGTGTATTCATCCACTTCTCCAATACAAACATTCATGAGAACTCCATTCTTGAGATTCTCCAGAGCCCATTGTTTATGGCTTATCATAACGGTCAGCCATTCAACAACAACCATCTGCGTCCATGCCCGATGCTTGAGAATCCGGAATTCCTTCAGAAGATGGTTCATGAAACAGGTGCTCACCAGACAAATATGGAATCTCCTGAAACCGTTGAACATCTCTGCAGTAAATGCAAGAATTACGCTGAAGAATGGAAGGGTCATGCCGATAAGATCTGGGCTGAAGAAACCCACAAAACACCACAGTACACAAATTACAAAAAATGATCACTCTTTAGAGGGGACTGCCGAGGCAGTTCCCTTTTTATCGTCTGCAATCCATCTGTTTCAAACATCACATATTAATTTGCATGTTAATATTCTGAAATCAATGATTGCTATTACTAGAATATGTAAATTATATTTGCATTTTTTTCTTTTTGTGTTATACTTTCTAATATTGTTGCAATTGAGCATGCAGCCTGGAGGGAAATTTTGAATGGAAAGAAAAAAGATGACCAAGGCGCTGATCGGCGAAAGTCTGAAAGTACTTATGCGCAATCATCCCTTTGAGAAAATCACAATCAAAATGATCACAGATGAAGCCGGCGTCATCAGACCGACTTTTTATAATTATTTCTGCGACAAATACGAAGTCGTTGAATGGATTTTTAATGAATATATTATAGAAAAAGTTCGCGCAATGTTTGAGCAGAAGATGTATACAGAAGGTTTAAAACTGTTATTTGTATGTATGAAGAACGATTGTGCTTTTTACAGGAAAGCCTTTGAGATTACAGGTCAGAATGCCTTCACGGACATTATCAGGAATTCTCTGCATAATCTTTTCCTGTCAGAGATGAGCGAAATCTATATAGAGAACCAGACGAACAATCCTTTAGTGACGGCTGAACTTGTTGCTGCTTTTTATGCCAACTCATTATCCAACCTTCTTCAGATGTGGATTCAAAGCAATAATCAACAATGTACCGCCGAGAATATGGTAGAAGCCTATGCCTATCTCCTGAGTCACAGAATACAGGATTTTATTGATCCAACAGAAAACCCTGCTGAAAATTAGTTTTTCAGCAGGGTTTTCTTATGCTGCAGAATCCAGAACTTTTTCCGTCTATCGTGTATGGATAATATAGGAATATTTGGACAGCAGTGCTGTTGCTTTCTCCACGGCATCCTGTTCATAGAATTCTATACGCAAAACACCTTCCTGGAATTCCCGGTTATGGAGAATGCCGATGTTCTTAATACTGATACGATTGGAAGCCAGTATAGTTGCAATCGTTGCGATCGCACCAGATTCATCGATCAGATCCACATATATCTCATAGGCCGGCTCAATACTGCCTTTCATCTTCATCGGCATACTGTCGCGGTAATCCTTGGCCTCTTCAAAGAAACAATGCAGTTTGTCTCCCCGATTCTCTCTGATAGCCTCTGATATATCTTCCAATGAAGCCTTATAGGCATCAATCACCTTCAAAAGCTGCCCCTGGTTCTCAAGACAAATGGATTCCCACATATCCGGGGACGATGAGGCGATACGGGTGATATCCTTGAAACCGCCTGCTGCCAGCTGACGCATCAGCCCCTCCCTGCTATCAGATGTCCGGACAAGATTCACCAGTGTGTAGGCAATAACATGGGGAAGATGACTGATCGCAGCCGTTGCATAATCATGCTCCTCACAATTCAGTACGATTGGAACTGCACCTGTATCTGTTACAAGCTGACGCATTTCCGCCACCTTGTCAGGATTGGAAAGGGCAGTAGGTGTTATAATATAGTAAGCATTCTCTAGCAGCCGGTCTGTTGCACTTGTATAGCCTGTCTTCTCTGATCCGGCCATGGGATGCCCGCCGATAAAACGCGCCTCCATTCCCAGTTCTCTGACCGCCTCATGAATTGTGGATTTAACGCTGCCCACATCTGTAATCACACAGGTATCCGGCACAAGATCCTTTAACTTCTTCAGGCACTGGATATTCACAGAAACCGGCATGCACAGAAAAATAAAATCACACTCTGCAAATGAAGCATCGATCACATCCGTTGCCTGATTGATCGTCCCATCCGACATCGCCTCCACAAGACTGCTTCTGGAGCGATTGTATGCAATTAATCTATATTCAGGATGTACACGACGAAGGGCCTTGGCAATGGAACCGCCAATAAGCCCGAGACCGATAAACCCGATTGTTTTGTCAGACATAATATTTCCCCTTTTGTATGATAAAATTAAGTTAAGCTTTTATCAGTCTAACACTTACCTATATAAAAGTCAATGATTTATGACTTTAAAGCAGTAAATTTTATCTGTCTAGTTCAAATATTCCAACTATCAGAAAATAATTTTCAGAATTTATTGTTAAATATCGATAAAATACTTGAAAAATCATCATCTTTTTAGTAGAATATAGACATGGGTTTTCTTCAATAGATCATGTATTCACCAGAAGTTTAACCTATGTATCAAATCGTATTGGAGGACTGGACATGAAGGTTTATAAGACACAGGATATTCGTAACGTAGCAGTTCTGGGACACGGCGGCTGCGGAAAGACAACACTTGTTGAAGCAATGGCGAATGTAACAGGTGTTACATCACGTATGGGCAAAGTGGTTGATGGCAATACTATCAGCGATTATGATAAAGAAGAGATCAAGAGAAAGTTTTCAATCAGCACATCCATCGTTCCAATTGAATGGCGATTCTGGAAGATCAATCTTCTTGATACGCCGGGTTATCTCGATTTTGTTGGTGAAGTTGAAGAAGCATTATCCGTTGCAGACGGCGCGATCATCGTTATTTCCGGTAAAGCTGGTGTAGAAGCAGGCACAGAACGTGCATGGGAATTCTGTGAGAAGTATGATATTCCGAGAGTATTCTTTATAACAGATATTGATGATGACAATGCAGATTATGCGAAGATCGTAGAAGACCTTCGTGCATTATACGGCAAGAAGATTGCTCCTTTCCATCTGCCTGTCAAGGAAGACGGAAAGTTCACCGGCTATGTGAATGTTGTTAAGATGCTGGGACGCAAATGCACAGACGACGGCAATAAGTTCGAAGACATTGCGATAGAAGATATGCATCTGTCTGATGCACTTCAGGCAGAATTAGAACCTTGCCGCGAAGCACTCCTTGAGGCGGTTGCTGAGACAAGTGAAGAATTCATGGATCGTTATTTCGAAGGCGGCGAATTCACAATTGATGAGATTATCGATGCCCTCAGACAGAATGTCAATGACGGCAATGTTGTTCCGGTTCAGTGCGGTTCCGGCCTTTACAATATCAGCATTGAGAATCTCGTGAAGACATGTGTTGAATTCCTTCCGTCACCAATCCGTGATACAGTCAAGATTTTTGGTAAAGATCCTAGAACTGACAAGGAATACAATGTGGATTATGACTCCAGACGTCCATTCTCGGCCTATGTATTTAAGACCATCGTAGATCCTTTCATCGGTCGTTACTCATTAATTAAGGTATGCTCCGGTGAATTGAAAGCGGATTCCGTGATTTATAACTATGAACGTGAAACAGAAGAGAAGATGAACCGTCTCTATGTTCTTCGAGGCAAAGAAGCCATTGAAGTACCTGAACTCAAAGCCGGCGATATCGGTGCCATCGCCAAACTGACCAACACCGAAACCGGCGATACCCTTTCACTGAAGAGCGATCCGCTTGTTTTTGATAAGTTTGAACTCAGTGCCCCTTATACATACAAACGTTATGCAGCCAAGAACAAAGCCGATGTTGATAAGATTTCCCAGGCACTGCAGAAGATGATGGAAGAAGACTGTACATTGAAGACTTTTAATGACAAGGA
>NZ_JBBMEK010000162.1:0-7613 GCF_040096555.1 Coprococcus intestinihominis
TTCCTTTTTTTACTGCATGGATATGATCTTTATGTAAGTACTGGATTAATATCTTTGTCTCGTGAGCTGGGAATGCCCGCAACATCCCCACTCTTCGAAAATATTTTCCTTCCGGCACACAGCAGACACCTTCCGGACTGATGGAAAATTGCCGGATACCTGTTTTTTCTAATTTTACCTTCAGGTTCTGGATTCTTTCCTGCCCCTCCATCTGATACCAGACAACCGCCTTGCATTCTTCCTCACTTTTCTCATGCTGCATATAAGATTCCTTTAGCGGCTGCGTTCCTTCTTTTTGGTACCTTTCCGATAAATCTGCCTTCTCATCTTTCTGATACGCTGAATTTCTCCTGTCTGATACATCTTTTGAGGTCTCAAAATCTGTGCTTTCGTTCTGTTCACTTCCATTGTTACTCTTCTGTTCATCTTTTTTTTCCTCCCGTACAGTTTTTATAATAAACGCTGCTACTATGATGGGCGCCGCAAGACTTAAAGACTGGAAAATAATCATAAGAAAAAACGGCCATAAAAAAGGGGATAGAAAAAATCCAATCCCACCTGTAAGAATACAAAGCCATTTATACTTTTCTGCCAACCTCTTTAACGCTTCCATAAACTACCTCTTTCTTCCCGGGGGAAATCCCCCAGGATGCTTTAATCAAATTCTTCGTAATCCATATCATCAAACTGCTCATCCACATCATCATTTCTGGATGACCGACCTCTTTGGCTACTACTGCGGCTGCTCTTTCCGGAAGAATAATTGGAATTTCTGCCTGATCTACCCGAACTGCTTTTTGATGAGCGCTGGCTTCCTGAACTCTTCCTTCCTCTTGATGAACTCTGTCTGCTCTTATTACTTCTGCTCCTGCTTTTGGAATCATCTTCATCGTCGTCCTGACTGTTCTTACTTTCGGCAAATTCAATCTCATCACAGCAGAGTCTTACACCGTAAACTTTATCCCCATCCTTGTTGGTGTAATTATTGTTTTCCATTCTTCCGGTGATTACGATTTTAATGCCCTGATACAGATACTTTTCTACGAATTCTGCCAGCCAGCCGAATGCCGTACATGGAAAAAAATCGGTTTCGTCACTGTATTTTCTATCTACGGCAATACGGAAGTTTGCTACAACAAATTCATCCCCATCTTTCTTTGTTGTGTAATTAATCTCCGGATCTCTTACCAGTCTTCCCATCATAATTGATTTGTTCATGTATATCCTCCTTCATTTCCTGTTAAAAAAAGCGCTTAGAAACTTCTTTCTAAACGCTTTGTCATCGGTATCGTATTTTATTCGTATTCACTTTATTCGTATCCTCCTTTCTTTCAATTTTTCTTTACACCTCCTTATCCTTTTCTTTCATCTGTACTTGTCCTCATCCTAACCGCATACAAAACACAAAAAAGGCACTTAGAATTTCTTCATTCTAAATGCCTCACTTATATTTCTTGTGACAGACAGGAATCTTAAATTCCTCATAATTCACTTCCGGACTTTTCCGAAACCAAAATACACTATCCATCTTTTGATGAATACAAATACAAATTTCATTTTTATAGTAACACAACATATAGTGGCAGTCAATATGTATTCATACAATTTAGTGTGTGTTCAAATACGAAATGTTATAGATGGATAAGCCAAAGCCATCCATTTGTCCACCATTTTTGAAAAGTATTCTAAGAGACCTCTTGAGCAAATTCCCCAAAGCGGTATCCGACACCATACACATTCTGTATATATTCTGGTTTTTTTATATCCTTTTCTATCTTCTGACGAATCCGGTGTATATGCGCCATAATATTTGCATCATCCCGAAGATATTCTCTGTTCCAAACAGCTTCATACAGTTCTTTATAAGTAACTACCCGGCCATTTTGTTGTGCTAGAAAACATATGATATCAAATTCTATCTTCGTTAATATTATTTCTATCTCTCCGCAAAAAACTTGTCTACTTCCCAAAACAATTTGCAATTTTTGAAAATACCAAATAGTTGATGTCTCTCTAATACGATTTTGTAATCTAATTAAAGCTTTTAATCTAAGCATTTTTTCTTCAATATCCATAGAACACCCCCAATACTCATCTGCTCCACTTTCAATTGCAAATCTATTTTCCTCTTTCCGTTTCACGTCTAAATTAGTTTTTGATATAAACAAAATAGGCATGTTAGTTTTACGACGGATTGCACCTATAAGTTTCCTACTATTTTCTGAAAACCGTATCATTTCTATAATACATAGAACTGTTGTCTGTTCTAATATTAAAAATAGATCCAAATTATCTTGTATTGGCTGATATACTATGGGATATTCCCGACTTAAACAATCATAAAAAACACTTTGTTCATTTGAGCTATCAGCCATATATACTATTTTTTGACAAACTCTAACCTTTTCTAAATCTCCTATATATTTTTTCAAATTGTTTTCCTCTTATTTACTTCTTTTCAAACAAACTTTTTTTAACCATTCCTCTTTGAGAATAAAGACTCCCATCACATGCATAGCACTCACAAAATAATAATGGTTCCATAACATAAAATCCTTTCAATTTTATGACTTGAGTCCATCTATAAGAAATTTTTGAATATTACGGCGCGGCGAAGTCCCCAATCAGGAATGATGACCCAAAATAATCAATTTCAATAGATTGAAGTTTATTCTTCCATATTAATCATTTCTATATATTTTTTTCAGTTGAAACCAAAAATACGGAAATAATAGTTTTCTATTATTTCCGCTAGTTTTCCTTTTTCCCAATTGAATTAACAATCATACCAATACATTGTGACACAAAAACTACCAATACGGTCAATGCATTCAATGAAACAAAGTCATTTATATCTGCAAAAGTACAGTACGCTGTTATTAGAAAAATAATTACCAATATTTTTATCGTTACTCGTTTACAGTGTTTTTTTCATTAGCATCTAACCTATGATTTATATTATCTGCCGGTGTGCGTTTAGTATAGTTAACTGACCTGAAATCGTATTGTAATCAATCGAATTCAATCCACTGTTTGATTTGAAGAAATCTATCTTTTCCTGCATGACCTTGACAACACTCTGTGAATAGTTTTGATTCGGCAGGGATTTATCATTGAGTATTTCATTCGAAAGTCTCTGTATTTCATGAAAATATTTATTATCGTCCATCTCTTTATTAAGCATTTTTGAAAGCTGAATACTCAGTTCTTTCAGACACTTAAGAAGGATGGGATTAAATTGTCCACATTGTCCGTCCAGGATCATTTGAATCGCTGTATCATGATCAAAAGCTTTCTTATAGCATCTTTCACTTGTAAGTGCATCATAAACATTAACAATCGATACCACCTGTGCGGAGATTGGTATTTCTTCACCTTTCAATCCATCCGGATAGCCCTTTCCATCCCATCTTTCATGATGCCACCTGCAGATTTCCCATGCGGTATGTACCAGTGGATGATCTTGCGGAAAATCCATGTCCTTAATTATAGCCGCGCCAAGCTCACTATGGGTTTTCATAATCTTAAATTCTTCATCGGTAAGTCTGCCTGGTTTATTCAATATTTCTTCCGGAATACGAATCTTACCAATATCATGAAGGGAAGAAGCAGTTGTAATCAAAGCAATATCTGCCTCTGTCAAAGGATAAGCATCTGTTACTTTTACCAGTTGTCTAGCATCATCTCCGTTGCTGTTTTAATATGCAGGATGTGTTCTCTGCTCTCGCTGTTACGGGATCCCAATATATTACTCATAATCCGGATCATGATATTATTATTTTCTTCTTTTTCGTAAACCTGATCATAAACCACATTGATTCGCTTCTTGCAGTACTGCGCGAACTACTTTCTCCTCATAGAATTCTTTTTTCCCTTGTATAATACTGTCAATATCCGCTTCTTCCAGCAACACATCATAATCCGCACGCATCCGAGCTGTAATCCGGTTGTAAAGACTAATGATTCCCGTTTCCATAGAGTCGCAGATCTCCATATCCTCAATTCCGGAACGGAACATCAGATAATCTGTTGTAAATCCGCCAATGTCCACGCCCACTCCTTTAGGGTAAGCACATATCTCCCGGTGCTGCAGCATAATCGCCGCATAATCCTGGGGAAATGCCATAACATCTGTGATAGTCACATGATATTCCTTTTGCTTATAATTAAATTGAATCATTTCTCCAGTTCCCCGGAAAAACGTCTCATATTTATCATAGAGTTCCGCAAAATGCTTCGGTGGCAGTCCTATTGGCATTTGAACTTGGATTAAATCACCTTTTTCGATATTCGGGTTTAATTCCAGTTCCTTTGCTATTCCTAAAAGTGTCAATAAGAAAAATCTTTGATCGGCAGTCTTATCTCTCTGATATGGAATTCTCCGGTTACTCGGCACATAAAATTTTCCGTTATACTCCAGATAATCAGTTCCTCTGCCTGGACTAATATCACTTTCGCTGATTCCGGTCGTAAATACCGTATGAACCGTTTTAATATTTCTGTTTCCATGGTCAATTGCAATTCTGATTCGTTTTATCATATAGAACTCTCCTTTTTTCTTTTCTACTTATTACATACGTTTTCTATACTTGAAACGCAAAATGATAAGCAAAATATTATAAAAGGATCTTCTATGTTGTTATATGTAAGTTCTCGCTGTCAACCCTTATCCTTTTCATGATGCTGCTTTAATATAAGAAAGGATTCATCACTGATACAATGTTCAATACGGCAGGCTTCTGTTTCCGCTACCTTGGGACTGACTCCAGCAGATATAAGTTGCTCCTTAAAAAATTTATGTCGTTCATAAATTTTCTCCGCAACCTTTCGCCCTTCCTCTGTCAAAGAAATAAAGTGCCTATCATCCTTTGTAAGAAAACCGCCGTCACATAAAACGTTAACTGCATGACATACACTAGGCTTTGATACTCCTACATAGCGGGCAACATCTACTGAACGTACCTCCCCTATTTTCTTTTGAACTACTAACACGGCCTCTAAATAATCCTCTCCCGACTCATACAGTTTCATGTGCCATCTCCTTTCGAATATCTTTTCAATATCACTGTTTCCTTCTTTTTTATAAATTGATTCCTACATATACTTATGATATGATTAAAGAAAAACGAGGTATTTATGTCATGCTGAAACTTTATACTTTGCCTATAATAACTCCCGTCTGGACAGATACCGATGTACAGCTCCTTCCTTTTATTTCCAAACAAAGGCAGGAAAAAGTACTTAGTTATCGCTTTTCTATTGATAAAAAATTGTCCCTTTATAGTGCTTTGCTGACCCGTATGGAGATTAGTATATTATCTGGTGTCTTACACCAATCCCTCCATTTTCATAGTGAATTTATGCATAAGCCAATGCTTCTCTCAGCTCCCTACTATCATTTTAATTTTTCTCATACTAAAAGTATGATTTTATGCGGAATCTCTGACACACATCCGATTGGGGTTGATATTGAACGTATCGATCCTTCCCTAAATATCGAAACTATGAAAGCTGTACTACACCAAACAGAATTTCAATATATAAACTCAACATATTCCAATCATGAACGAACAGACCGTTTTTATAAGATATGGACACAAAAAGAGGCTTATATAAAATATATGGGCACTGGTTTTTCGGCAAATGCACATGCTTTCAATATGTTAGATCCCAAATTGTCCTCTAAACTTTTTACATGGAAGCAAGATTGTTATTTATGCTCTGTTTTCACAGATTTCCCAAATATACCCTCTGTACAGACTATTACCGAATCAGAACTTCAAGGCTATTTTCTCAGTTCCCCTCTGCCATAACGATAGCATTAACTACCGTTATATTCGAAATCAACTTTCTTTTCTCGTCTATTATCCGGATATTCCACACATGGTTTCGTTTCCCTTTGTGCAGCAGTTCTCCGACTGCATAAAGGTTGCCTTCCGCTTTCTTTTTCTTTAAATGATGTCCGTTTATTGTTTGACCCACGGCATAATAACTCCCTTTTCCCAGAAGATTTGATGCCTGTCCTGCTGTAATTTCTGCAAATGCCAGGATAGCTCCGCCATTAACCAATCCCAATGGCTGTGCATGAAATTCTCCCAGTGCCATTTCTGCTTCATATCCTTCCTCTGTTAATCGTGTTCCTCGAATATTTAATTGTTCAACCAATGTCATAAGTTACCTTCCTACTTTTAACGTCTCCACCGCTTGCTTCAGTATGGCTGATTTATTGATCTTGACACCCAGCCCATTTCCTCCTGGACACTTCATCTTGCCATTTTCGAAAACTATTTCTGGGACGATAAAGTCCTGATCAAAGTATCGCCTGGAGTCAGATAAATCTCCCTCCATATAGGTATCTGTAAGAGCTGCCAACTGTACATGTAAAATTTTAGAGATACCGCTTTCCACCATACTTCCAATCCAGTATCTTATTCCTTGCGTTCTGCAATACTGTATCATCTGCTTTACATAAAAAAGTCCACCCACACGGCCAATTTTGATATTCAAAACTTGAAAAGCTTCATATTGTATTGCTCTTTTTAATTCTTCCATGGTTTGTATACTCTCATCCAGACAAATTGGCGTTTTTATTTTGGTTTGCAATCCTCTATATTCTTCTAACGAATCAACCATAAACGGTTCTTCTATACATAGAAGACCCAGCTTGTCAAATTTTATGACATCTTCTATTCTGGAAACAGGAAAACTTCTGTTTGCATCAACAGCAAAATCTATCTCCGGAAAACAAGCTGTTACCTGTTTCATTTTTTCAAATCCATCTTCGGGTTTTATTTTAATCTTAATCCGCCTGCATCCCTGTCCATAAAATTCCTGTATCTTCAACAATAGTTCCTGTACTGGCAAATCGCCCAGAACAATGCCCAATCCTATCTCTTTTTTTAGGTTCTCTTGAAAAACAGATTTGATTAAATTTTCTTCCCTCTGCTTAGTATACATATCCAATAAAGCATTTTCTAAACCCGCTATTGCCATCGGATACTTCCGTTCAAACATTTTATGGATTTCAAAAGGATGTGTGATGTCCTTATCCAAAATTTGAGGAATATAGCTTGTTTTTAATGCCTCCCACGAAGCCTCTAAAGTTTCCATTGTATAAAATGGGCTTGTAAAAGAAACCACTTCTCCATATCCTGTTTGTCCACTTTCATCTGCCACTTCCAGGATAATAGATTCCCTGTGTTTTAATGTTTCCTTTGCTGTTCGGAAAGCAAACCGCATCGGAATGTCTACATGATATAGTGTAACGCTTTGAATCCTCATAGTTTCTCCTGCAGTAACTTCCTTACAATTTTTCCAGATGCATTTTTCGGAAGCTCTTTTCTGTATAAAATCTTTTTTGGTACTTTATATCCGGCAAGTTTCCCCTCCAGATAATTCCGAACTATTTCTTCAGGTAACTCAGATACAATATAAAGAACCGGTATGTATCCCCATCTCTCATCTTCCTGCCCAACTACAGCGCATTCTTTAATACCCTGCATCTGGTAGAGCAAATCTTCTATTTCTTTTGGATATATATTTTCTCCTCCGGATATGATGATATCTTCCCTTCGGTTGAGAATGTACAGAAACCCCTCCTTATCAAGGTATCC